>DASVZD010000055.1:0-23049 GCA_036391815.1 Rhodocyclaceae bacterium | reverse complement strand
GGCAGCGCGCAGGTGTGGACGATCCAGCGGGCGAGCGGCGCCCCGCTGGCCGTCGTTTCCGCCGACGATGCGGGCGCCCTGCGCGCCTTGCTGCGGCCGCTGCCGCATTACGGCGCACAGAGCTGGCTGGTGTTCGACGGCAGCCGCCTGCTCGATCGCGGCGTCTGGGCGTCGCCGGGGCGGCTGGTCCCCGTGACGCTCTCCCGCTGAGCGGCTAGTAGCGCCGGAAGGCGGCGAACAGCGAGACGCCGGCCAGCGCCACGAAGGCCAGCAGCGACCATTCGGCGATGGTGACGCCGAGCAGCTTCCAGCCCGGCTCGGAACACAGCCCGCTGACCTGGAACAGCAGCGGCAGGCGTTCGCTGGCCCAGTCGACCATCTGCTCCCACCAGGGTGTCGCGGCGACGCAGTTGGTGTCGCGGGCGAAATTCTGGATCCACACCTGGTAGCCGGCGACGAAGGCGCCGGTGGCCGCGGCGGCGGCCATCGCCAGCGCGGCGATGCGCCGCGGCGCCGGCCGGGCGGCGAGCAGCCCGAGCAGGCCGACGGCGGCGACCAGCAGGTAGACCATGCGCTGGAGGATGCACAGCGGGCAGGCGGCGAGGTTGAGCATGCGGCTGAGGATCACGCCGACGACGACCAGGCCGATGCTGACGGCGGCGGCGGCGGCGAAGGGCGCGCGGGCATTGAGGGCGGGCTTGTTCATGGTTCGGCGGGCGAGGTCGGAGCCGGCATTCTAGCCGGCCGCCGCCGGCCCGTTACGCCGGCTTGTCGCCGCGCTGGCGGAGGAACTCGGTCACCGCCTCGGCGGGCGCCGGCCGGCAGACGTGGTAGCCCTGCAGCAGCAGCCCTCTGCTGCTCTGGACGCCCTCGAAGAAGCGGCGCTGCTCGTCGAGTTCGACGCCCTCGGCGACGATCTTCAGCGACAGGCTGTTGCCGAGGCTGACGATGGCGTTCACCACGGCGGCGTCGTCGGAGTTGCGGCCCAGCCCGCGCACGAAGGACTGGTCGATCTTCAGCGTGTTGATGGGGAACTGCTTGAGGTAGTTGAGGCTCGAGTAGCCGGTGCCGAAGTCGTCGACCGCGATCTCGCAGCCCAGGGTGCGCAGGCCGTTGAGCGTGGCGATCGACCGCTCGACGTCCTCCATCACCGCGCCCTCGGTGATCTCCAGCTCGAGCTGCCGGCCGTCCACCCGGTATTCGAACAGGGTGCGGCGCACCAGGTCCACCAGGTCGGTCTGGCGGAACTGCACCGCCGAGAGGTTCACCGCCACGCGGATGCCGGGAATGCCGGCAGCGTTCCACGCCGCGACCTGCGCGCAGGCCTTGCGCAGCACCCACTCGCCGATCGGCACGATCAGGCCGGACTTCTCGGCGATCGGGATGAAGCTCGACGGCGCCACGGTGCCGAACTCCGCCGAGTGCCACCGCAGCAGCGACTCGACGGCGACCACGCGCTGGCTGGCCATGCACCACTGCGGCTGGTAGTGCAGCGCCAGCTCGCCGGCGTCGATCGCGTGGCGCAGCCCGTTCTCGATGCGCAGCGCCTCCTTCATGCGCGCCGACATGTCCGAGCTGTAGAACTTCATGGTGTTGCGGCCCTGCTCCTTGGCGCCGTACATGGCGATGTCGGCATTCCGCTGCAGGGTCGCCGCGTCGCCGGCGTCGAGCGGCGCCAGCGTGATGCCGACGCTCAGGGTGGTGAACACCTCGTGGCCGCCGACGTCGAACGGCGCCTCGAACTCGTCGAGCAGCGCCTGCGCCTTGGTGGCGACGTCGGCGGCGCTGCGCACGTCGTCGAGCATGATGGCGAACTGGTCGCCGCCGAGCCGGCACACGGTGTCCGATTCGCGCAGGCAGGCCAGCAGGCGGCCGGCGACCGCCTTGAGCAGCGCGTCGCCGACCTCGACGCCGAGCGTCTCGTTGATCACCTTGAAGTGGTCGAGGCCCGCGTACATCAGCGCCAGCACCCGGGTGCCGCGCGTCATGTGCGCCAGCGCCTGGTTCAGGCGGTCCTGGAACAGCACGCGGTTGGGCAGCCCGGTCAGCGTGTCGTAGTTGGCGAGGTACTCGAGGCGGCGCTCGGATTCCTTGTGCTCGCTCAGGTCGGAGAAGATGCCGACGTAGTTGGTGATCTCGCCATCGGCGCCGCGCACGGCGCGGATGCTCAGCCACTCGGGATAGACGCTGCCGTCCTTGCGGCGGTTCTGCATCTCGCCCTTCCACTCGCCCTTGCTCGTCAGCGCCTGCCACATCGCCTGGTAGAAGTCGGCCGAGTGCGCGCCCGACTTGAGCACCGCGGGCGTCTTGCCGGCGACTTCGTCCTCGCGGTAGCCGGTGATTCCCGAGAAGGAGGGATTGACGCGCAGGATGCGCGCCTCGCCGTCGGTGACCGTGATGCCGTACGGGCTGTTCTCGAACACCGTGGCGGCCAGCTGCAGGTCCTTCTCGCGGGCGCGGATCTCCGACATGTCGCGGAAAACGATGACGGCACCCAGCATGCCGGGTTCCTGGATCGGCACGTGGACCAGCGCGGCGGGCAGCATGCTGCCGTCGGCGCGCACCAGGACCTCGTCGTCGCTGCGCCGCGTTCCGCCCGAGGCGCCGGCGGCGGCGCGCGCATAGCTGCCGGGCAGTGCGTCGCGCAGGTTCATGCCGAGCAGCGCCGACTTCTCGCGGCCCGTCAGCCGGACCGCCTCCGCGTTGGCGAACACGATGCTGCCCTGCTTGTCGGTCGCCAGCACGCCGTCGCCGATGTTCTCGCCGATGCGCGTCATGAAGCGGTAGCTGTCCTCGAGCGCCTGCGCGTTCTTCATCAGCCGCATCAGGGAGAAGCCGACCAGCAGCAGCAGCATGCCGGCCAGCGTTGCCAGGCCGATGCGGAAGCGGTCCGCCTGGCGCTCTTCCTCCAGCGCATCCTCCTGGAACGCGCGGTTGAGTTCGCGCGCCAGCGGAGCCGTGGCGGGGAAGACGATCTGCTGCGTCAGCTTGTCGACCACCGGCCGGAAGCGCAGGATCACCTCGGCATGGGCGGCGGCGTTGAGCACGTCCTTGCGCAGCGCCGCGGGCGCGGCGGCGGCGTCGGCGCGCAGCCGCCGCACGCCTTCGACGATCGCCGGCGCCAGCGACTCGTCGGCCCCGGTGCCGTAGCGCAGCGTGGCGAAGTAGAGGTCGCTCAGGTGCTCGGACAGCGCGAGGCCGGCGCCGTCGCGCGGCAGCCGGTGGCGCAGGTCCTCGATGGCGCGCGGCAGGTAGTGCAGCGAGTTCTTGAGGATCGCGTTCTCGGACTTGAAGCGCTCGACATGGCCGCGGTAATCGTCGAGCGCCGCGGAATAGCGGTCGAACAGGCGGTCGACCTGCGCGTTGCCGCGCGAGGTGATGGCGCCGTCGCCGCTGGACAGGGCGGTGCGCGCGGCGAAGGTCGCCGCCATCACCCGGTTGACCCCGTCGTAGTTCGCCACCAGGCCGTAGCGCAGCTTGAGCACGTTCTCGCTGATGCGCGCCTGGTTCTCGTCGAGCACGTCGAGGGCGTCGCTCGCCAGCGCGATGCGCCGGCCGCTCGACAGCGAGCCCGCCGCCAGCGACAGCAGCAGCGCCAGCGCCAGCAGGCCGGCGGAAAGCCAGATCCAGCGCGGCAGGCGGCGCAGCTTCATAGCGATTCGCCCTGGTACTTGCCGGTCAGGGTGCCGAGGAAGTCGGCGATCAGCGCCGTCTCCGCGGGCGAGAGGTCGCGGCCGAGCTGGTACTTGCCCATCAGGCGGATCGCCTCGGACAGCGTGCGGACGCTGCCGTCGTGGAAGTAGGGCGCGGTGCGCGCGACGTTGCGCAGGCTCGGCACCTTGAAGAAGTGCCGGTCGGCCTCCTTGCCGGTGACGTTGAAGCGGCCCTGGTCCTCCGGCGCGTCCTTGCCGCGGTCGGCGAAGAAGTTGCCGAACACGCCGAGCCCGGCGTAGAAGTTGCCGCCGACGTTCACGCCCTGGTGGCAGGAGGCGCAGCCGAGGTCCTTGAACAGCGCATAGCCGCGCAGCTCGCGGTCGCTGAGCGTCTTCTCGCCGCGCAGCCAGCGGTCGAAGCGGGAATCGGGCGTCACCAGGCTGCGCTCGAAGGTGGCGATGGCGTCCTTGATCGCCGCGGCGCTGATGCCCCCGGCGTAGAGGTGGCCGAAGGTGTTGTGGTACCAGTGGTCCTCGTTGAGCTTGCCGATGACCTCAGGCCAGTCGGAGCCCATCTCGAGGGGATTGTGCACCGGCCCCGCGGCCTGTTCCTCCAGGCTGGCGGCGCGGCCGTCCCAGAACTGGACGAAGTTGAAGGCGCTGTTGAACACCGTCGGCGCGTTCACCGTGCCCACCTGCCCGCCGATGCCGAGCGCCGTGCGGCGGCCGTCGACGCCGGCCTGGTCGAGCTTGTGGCAGGAGGCGCAGGCGACGGTGTCGTCGTGCGACAGGCGGGTGTCGTGGAACAGCCTGGCGCCGAGCGCGACCTTCTCCGGGTCGAGCGGGACCGCCTGGGGCAGCGGCGTGATCGGCTCGGCGTCGAATGCGGCGCCTTCGTCCGCCGGCGGAACCGCCATCGGCGGCAGCGGCGTCCGCATGGTCCAGGCGGCGACCAGGGCGAACACGAGCAGCGCAATCGCCGCCCCGGCGAATGCGGCGGCGGTTTTCGGCAGGGAGCGGTGGCTCGCCATGGTGCGTTGCGTCAATCAGTGGGCTTGAGGTATTGCTTTAGGAATACATGATACTACGTCGGCATACCGAAGTCCATGGTGGCGGTGTCGGCTTGCGCGCGGCTGCTACCGTACCATGCCGGCGCCCACCGTGTCGTTGGTCGCTTCGTCGATGACGATGAAGGCGCCGGTGTTGCGGTTTTCGCCGTAGGCGTCGGCGCACAGCGGCTGGGCCAGCCGGAACGAGACCTGGGCGATGTCGTTGAGGCCGAGCCGGCTGGCCGGCTCGCGGGCCAGGGTGTCGAGGTTGAGCCGGTTGTCGATGCCGGCGAGCTTGGCCCGGGTCTCCCGCGCCGCGTGGCGCAGCAGGTAGCGCCGGGCGGGATCGAGCGGCGCCTCGGAAAGCCAGCACAGGTCGGCGCGCAGTTCGGTGCGCGTCGGCGGCGCCTCATGCGGCTTCACGATCATGTCGCCGCGCGAGACGTCCAGTTCGTCGGCCAGCAGCAGCGTCAGCGACTGCTCGGCGACGGCGAGCGGCTGGGAGAGGCCGCCGAGCTGGATGTCCCGGATGCGCGTGATGCGACCCGACGGCAGCACGATGACCTCGTCGCCGACCGCCACCGTGCCGGATTCCACGCGGCCCATGAAGCCGCGGTAGTCGTGCAGGTCGGCGTCGGCCGACTGCTGCGGGCGGCATACCCATTGCACCGGGAAGCGGAAGCGCTCGTCGTGTTCGGCGTGCGCGCCGGGCGCGGCCTCGAGGATCTCGAGCAGCGTCGGCCCGTCGTACCAGCCGAGCCTGGCCCCGCGCTCGACGATCATGTCGCCCGTCAGCGCGGACATCGGGACAAAGCGCACGTCCGCGATGCCGAGCTTGGCGGCGAACGCCAGGTACTCGTCGCGGATGAACTCGAACTTTGCCCGCGCGTAGCCGACCAGGTCCATCTTGTTGACCGCCACCACCAGGTGGCGGATGCCGACCAGCTGCGCGATCGCGGAATGGCGGCGCGTCTGCATCAGCACGCCCTTGCGGGCATCGACCAGGATGATCGCCAGGTCGGCGGTCGAGGCCGCGGTCACCATGTTGCGCGTGTACTGCTCGTGGCCCGGCGCGTCGGCGATGATGTACTTGCGCGTGCCGGTCGAGAAGTAGCGGTAGGCGACGTCGATGGTGATGCCCTGCTCGCGCTCCGCCTGCAGGCCGTCGGTCAGCAGCGAAAGGTCGACGGCGTCGAGGCCGCGCTTCTCCGAGCTGCGTGCGATCGCATGCAGGGTGTCGGCGAGGATGGCCTTGGTGTCGTAGAGCAGGCGGCCGATCAGCGTGCTCTTGCCGTCATCGACGCTGCCGCAGGTCAGGAAGCGCAGCAGGCCGTTGTCCGCCTGCGGGAGATGCTCGGGGGCGCTCATCAGAAATAGCCTTCCTTCTTGCGCTGCTCCATCGAGGCTTCCGACGTCTGGTCGTCGAGCCGCGTGGCGCCGCGTTCCGTGATGGTGGTGGTCGCCGTCTCGGCGATGATGTCGGCGACCGTCAGCGCCGTGGACGCGACGGGGGCCGTGCAGGTGATGTCGCCGACGGTGCGGAAGCGCACGCTGAGCGTCTCGACGCGGTCGCCGTCCCTCGCCGGGGTCAGGGGCGTGACGGGCTGCAGCAGGCCGTTCCTGCGCACCACTTCGCGGGCATGGGCGAAGTAGATCGGCGGCAGCCCGAGCTTCTCGCGCTCGATGTACTGCCAGACGTCGAGCTCGGTCCAGTTCGAGATCGGGAACACGCGGATGTTCTCGCCCCGATGGACGCGGGCGTTGTAGAGGTCCCACAGCTCGGGCCGCTGGTGCTTCGGGTCCCATTGGCCGAAGCCGTCGCGGAACGAGAAGATGCGCTCCTTGGCGCGCGCCTTCTCCTCGTCGCGGCGGGCGCCGCCGATGCAGGCATCGAAGCCGAACTCCTCGATGGCTTCGAGCAGCGTCACCGACTGGTGCTTGTTGCGCGACTCGGTGGGCGAACGCAGCACCACCGTGCCGCGCGCCATCGACTCCTCGACCGAGCGCACGATCAGGCGCTCGCCCAGCTCGGCGGCGCGCCGGTCGCGGAAGGCGACGACTTCCGGATAGTTGTGGCCGGTGTCGACGTGCAGCAGCGGAAACGGGAAGCGGCCGGGACGGAAGGCCTTCTCCGCCAGCCGCAGCAGGCAGATCGAGTCCTTGCCGCCGGAGAACAGCAGCGCCGGGTTGGCGCACTGGCCGGCCACTTCGCGCAGGATGTGGATGGCCTCGGCTTCGAGCCAGTCGAGATGGGCGAGCGTGCGCTGCCCGAGCGACGAGATTTCCATGTCGGCTCTCAGGCGCGCTTGACGTGCAGCCCGCACTCTTTGGTGGTCGGATCTTCCCACCACCATCTTCCCGACCGCACGTGCTCGCCCGGCGCCACCGCCCGTGTGCAGGGCGCGCAGCCGATCGAGGGATAGCCTTCCTCGTGCAGCCGGTTGTACGGCACGGCGTTGGCGTGGATGTAGGCCCAGACTTCCTGCTCGGTCCAGCCGGCCAGCGGGTTGAACTTCTCCAGCCCGTTGGCGGCGTCGAACTCCTGCACCGCCAGGCCGGCGCGGGTGGCCGCCTGCTCGGCGCGCAGGCCGGTGACCCAGGCCTTCCTGCCCGCCAGGGCGCGCGTCAGCGGCTCGATCTTGCGCGCGTGGCAGCAGGCCTTGCGCGTCTCCACCGAATCGTAGAAGCCGTTGATGCCGTGCTCGCGCGTGAACGCTTCGACCAGCGGGTGCTGCGGGTAGTAGAGCCTGAGCGTGAGCCCGTAGTGGCGCTTGAGCCGCCCCATCAGGTCGTAGGTCTCGGGCGCCAGGCGTCCCGTATCGAGCGAGAAGATCTCGATGCCGATCGCTTCGCGCACGATGATGTCGGTGAGCACCATGTCCTCGGCGCCCAGGCTGTTGGCGAAGGCCGCGGGCGCGAAGTCGGCGGCGATGCGCGCCAGCAGGCGGCGCGCCTCTATGGTCTTGGCGGCGACCGTGTTGATCAGCGCCGGGTCGAGCAATTCCCTCATGGCGGCTCCTCAGGAAGCCCGACGCCGGAACAGCGGCAGCGGCTGGTTGGCGGCGGCCTGGTAGGCGTCCGAGAAGTCGTCGAGCCCGCCCAGCGCGAGTTCGGGCGCCTGCTTCGTCGCCCAGGCGTCGAAGCCGGCGCGGAACAGGTAGTGGAGCTGGTCGCGGCCGACCTCGCCAATGGCGCGCAGCTCGTTGCGGTAGCCGTAGCGCGTGCGCAGCAGCGTGGCGATCGAATAGCCGCGGCCGTCGGTGAACTTCGGGAAGTCGACGGCGACCACGGCGAGGTCGTCGAGGTCGGCGGCGAGCGCCGCGGGATCGTCGGGCGGCCCGAGCCAGACGCCGTAAGGCGTGCCCTGGTCCCACTCGCGGCGGATCAGGTCTTCCCGGCGCGCCTGCCAGACGGACAGCGGCACCAGCGCCGGCCCGGCCGGCAGCCTGACGGTTGCGGGCGTCTCGTTGGCCGCCAGGGTCACGACGATCCAGTCGTCCTCGATGATCTCGCGGTGCTTGATGATCTTAGCCATTCGCAGTTTCCTTTTCGTATTCGGTGGTGTCCGTCTGGTACGCCGCGGCGCGGAAGCTCTCGGGGCCGACGCGGCGGTAGGTGTCGATGAATCGCTCGTGCGGGCGGCGACACATCCGGTAGTTCTCCACGATGCGCGCAATGGCGGCCGGCACCCGGTCGCGCGCGACGGCGGGCCCGACCACCTCGCCGAGCGAGGCCTCCAATCCCCAGGCGCCGCCAAGGGTGATCTGGTAGAACTCCTCGCCGTGCTTGTCGACGCCGAGCAGTCCGATGTTGCCGACGTGGTGGTGGCCGCAGGCGTTCATGCATCCTGAGACGTTGAGCTTGAGTTCGCCGATGTCGTCCTGCACCGACAGCTCGCAGAAGCGTCCCTGGATCGCCTGCGCCAGCGGGATCGAGCGGGCGTTGGCGAGCGCGCAGAAGTCGCCCCCCGGGCAGGCGGTGATGTCGGCGATGCGGCCGACCGTCGGCGTCGCCAGCCGGGCCTGCCGCAGCTGCTGCCACAGCGCGTGCAGGTCGCGCAGCCGCACGTCGGGCAGCAGCAGGTTCTGCGTCTGGGTGGTGCGGATCTCGGCGAAGCCGTACTGCTCCGCGAGATCGGCGACCAATTCCATCTGCGCCGACGTGGCGTCGCCGGGCGCCTGGCCCGGCGCCTTCAGCGAGACGGTCACCGCCGCGTAGCCGGGCACCCGATGCGCATGCAGGTTGTGCGCGACCCAGGCGGCAAAGGCCGCATCGCGGCGCTTGGCGAACTCGAAGCCGGCATCCAGGCGCGGCAGCGCTTGATAGTCGGGATCGCCGAAATGACCGGCGATGCGCGCCACCTCCGCCTCGGTGAGCGTCGCCGGCGAACCTTCGAGCTGCGCCCATTCGGCCTCGACCTGGCGCGCGAACTCCTCGCGCCCCAGCGCCTGCACGAGGATCTTGATGCGCGCCTTGAAGGCGTTGTCGCGGCGGCCGTGCAGGTTGTAGACGCGCAGCACCGCCTCCGCGTAGGTCAGCGCGTGACGCCACGGCAGGAACTCGCGCAGCGGCTCGCCGAGGATGGGCGTGCGCCCCAGCCCGCCGCCGACCCAGACGCGGAAGCCCAGTTCGCCGGCGGCGTCGCGCACCAGCTGCAGGCCGAGGTCGTGGATGCGCACGTTGGCGCCGTCGTCCGGGCCGCCGCTGACGGCGATCTTGAACTTCCGCGGCAGGTAGGCGAACTCGGGGTTGAAGGCCGACCACTGGCGCACGATCTCGGCCCACGGGCGCGGATCGGCGACTTCCTGGGCCGAGACGCCGGCCAGCGGGTCGGTGGTGACGTTGCGCACGCAGTTGCCGGAGGTCTGGATCGCATGCAGGTCGAACTCCGCCAGTTCGGCGAGGATGTCCGGCACCTGGTCGAGCCGCACCCAGTTGAGCTGCATGTTGTGGCGCGTGCTGAAGTGGCCGAAGCCGCGGTCGTACACGTGGGCGATGCGGGCCAGCGCGCGCAGCTGCCTGCTGGAGACGTGGCCGTAGGGGATCGCAATGCGGAACATCGGGCCGTGGCGCTGGATGTAGAGGCCGTTCTGCAGCCGCAGCGGGCGGAACTCGTCGTCGGAAAGCTCGCCGGCCAGGTAGCGGCGCGTCTGGTCGCGGTACTGGGCGACGCGCTCCTGGACCAGCCGGCGGTCGATGCTGTCGTATCGGTACATGGCGTTCTCCGTTCAGGCGGCGACGAGCCGGCTGCCGACCAGGACCAGCATGCCGGCCAGGGTCGGGCGCAGCACGCGCTCGGGAATGCGGGAGGCGAGTTGGCTGCCGAGCAGGATGCCCGGCAGCGAGCCGGTGAGCAGGCTGGCGAGCAGCGTCCAGTCGATGCTGCCCAGCCACCAGTGCGCGGCGCCGGCCGCCAGCGTTAGCGGCACGGCGTGCGCGAGGTCGGAACCGACGATGCGGATCGCCGGCAGCTTCGGGTAGAGGAAGAACAGCGCCGTCACGCCCAGCGCGCCGGCGCCGACCGAGGAGAGCGACACCAGCGTGCCGAGCGCGATGCCGGCGCCCACCGTGAGGCGTGTACGGCGATGCACCGGCAGCGCGTCGACACCGTGCGCCTGCGCCCAGGCTTGCAGCCGGCGGCGCAACAGCAGCGCCGCCGCGGTCAGCAGCAGCGCGAGGCCCAGCGAGAACCTGACGACGCCCGCGGCGCCGCCCAGGCCGCCGGGCGCGAAACGCGAGACCAGCAGCAGCGTCAGCGCCGCCGCCGGCAGGCTGCCGGCGGCCAGCAGGCCGGCGATGCGCCAGTCGACATTGCCGCGGCCGGCATGCACCAGCGTGCCTCCCGACTTGGTGATCGCCGCGTAGAGCAGGTCGGTGCCGACGGCGGTGGCAGGCTGGACGCCGAACACCAGCACCAGCAGCGGCGTCATCAGCGCGCCGCCGCCGACGCCGGTGATGCCGACGATGGCGCCGATTGCGAAACCGGAGGTGATCTGTGCGAGGTCCATGATGCGTGCGAGCCGTTGTTGCGACGCATCGTATAGATTCGCTATAGGATCAAAAAATACTTTATAGTCACATCCAAAGAACGACAGGGAATATGGAGCCGGGCCCGCCATGAACCTCCAGCAGCTGCGCTACGTGCAGGAAGTCGCCCGCCGCAACCTCAACGTCTCGGAGGCCGCGGCCGCCCTGTACACCTCGCAGCCCGGCGTCTCCAAGCAGATCCGTCTGCTCGAGGAGGAGCTCGGCGTCGACATCTTCGTGCGCCGCGGCAAGCGCCTGACGGGCATCACGAATCCCGGCCGCCAGATCATCGCGATCGCCGAGCGCACCCTGCGCGACCTCGCCAACCTCAAGCAGATCGGCGACGAGTTCAGCAAGGAGACCGAGGGCACGCTGTCGATCGCCACCACGCACACCCAGGCGCGCTATGCGCTGCCGGCGACGATCCAGGCCTTCATGGAGCGTTACCCGAAGGTGCGCCTGGAATTGCACCAGGGCAGCCCGGAGCAGCTGTGCGAATGGGTGATCTCCGGCTACTCGGACATCGCCATCGCCACCGAGGCCATCGAGAACTATCCCGAGCAGCTGGCCGTCCTGCCCTGCTACCAGTGGAACCACTCGGTGATCGCGCCGCCGCGCCATCCGATCCTGAAGGAGAAAATCCTCACGCTGGAGGCGGTGGCGCGCTACCCGCTGGTCACCTACGACTTCGCCTTCGCCGGCCGCAGCCGCATCCACCAGGCGTTCATGGCGCGCGAGCTGCAGCCCAACGTGGTGCTCACCGCGCTCGACTCCGACGTCATCAAGACCTACGTGGCGCTGGGCCTCGGCCTCGGCATCGTCGCCACCATGGCCTACGATGCGGCCGCCGACAAGGGGCTGCGCGCCATGGACGCCTCGCACCTGTTCGGCTCCTCCACCACGCGCATCGGCATCCGCAAGGACGCCTGGCTGCGCGGCTACGCCTATGTCTTCATCGAGCTGTTCGCGCCGCAGCTGACGCGCAAGGTGATCGAGGCCTCGCTGCGCGGGGACGGCGAAGACCCCGGCCTGTAACCCGGCCGCGCCGGCATGATGCTAGAGTAGCCGCGGCTGGCGGCGCGGGAAGAGACGCCGCGGCTGCCCGACCCCGACCCCGTGCCCGCAATGCCGAGCGAGAGAACAACGATATCCGCGCTGGAGCGCCTGCAGCTCTGGCTCACTCCCGTCTGCGACGACCAGAACGACGCCAGCCTGCTCGTTGCCATCACCCTCATCACGCTGCCATTCGCGCTGCTCTACGTCGCCGTCTCGCAATGGATCGGCTATCGGCATGGCGTGGTCCTGATGTCGGCCTGCTTTCTGCTGCTGGCCGCCATCCTGCTGGTCTTCCGCGCCACCGGGCGGTTCCGCCTGTGCGCCAACCTCTACCTGGCGAACTGCGCCATCGTCGCCATCTTCGGCTGCGCCTTCTTTTCGGGCGGCATCCACTCGATGGTGCTGCCGTGGATCGCCCTAGTGCCGATCACCTCGGTGCTGCTGCTGGGCATCAGCATCGACACCGTGCTGTGGACCTGCTTCGCCGGCAGCGCCGTGGTCGGCCTCGGCTGGGCGGCGATGGCCGGCGCCGTCTTCACCCCGGCGTACGACACCCGCCATACCGATTTCTTCAACACGATGTGCATCGTCGGCCTTTCCACGATCCTGTCCGGCATCGCGCTGGCCTTCGCCCGCAACCGCAGCCGCGCGCTGGCGACCATTGAGATGGCCTTGCGCCGGCTCGCGGAGGCGCGCGACGAGGCGCTGGCCGCCAACCTGGCGAAGTCGCGCTTCCTTGCCGCGGCCAGCCACGACCTGCGGCAGCCGGTGCAGGCCATCGGCCTGTTCCAGACCGCGCTGCAGCGCACTCCGCTCAGCGAAGAGCAGCACGCGATCAACAGCTTCCTGCGCCAGGCGGCGAACAACCTCGGCGACATCCTGAACGCGCTGCTGGATATCTCGCGGCTCGACAGCGGCGCCATCCGCTCGGATCCGGAACGCATCGACCCGGGCGAGCTGCTCGGCAAGCTCGAGCCCGAGTTTTCGGCCCTCGCCCTGGCGCGGGGCTTGCGCTTCAAGCTGTTCCGTCCGGCGCACGAACTGGTGTTGTTCACCGACGCTCGCCTGCTACAGTTGGTGCTGCGCAACCTGGTCGACAACGCCATCAAGTACACGGAGCGCGGCGGCGTGCTGATCGGCGTCCGCCGTCGCGGGGACCGCGCGCTCATCCAGGTCTGGGACACCGGCAAGGGCATCGCGCCCGAGCACATGGAGAGCATCTTCGAGGAGTACATGCAGGTCGACAACCGGCACCGCGACCTCGCCCAGGGCCTGGGGCTGGGGCTCGCCATCGCGCGGCGCATTTCGGGCGTGCTCGGTTCCGACCTGGTCTGCCGTTCGCGCCTCGGTCGGGGTTCAGTGTTCGAGGTCTCCGTTCCTCTCGCCGCCTGACGGCTTTACCAGCGGCGCAGCGCCCGCTCGACGCGCCGCCGGAACTGCTCGACGTCCGCCGTCGCCAGCCTCTCGGCGCGATAGATCGAGAGCATCTCGAAGCTCGACTGCGGCGCGCAGGTGCCGAGCAGGGCGGTCTTAAACTGGCGCCCGACGGGCCGGCGCATCACCAGGCGGTCCACCCACCACGGCGCGCCGAGCGAGGTGATCGCCATCGTCTTGCGCAGCCCGAGCAGCCGCGGCCGGATCGGACCGAGGTCGTCGGCGTGATCGTAGGCGACGCCCGGCGCCCACACGCGGTCGAACCAGCCCTTGAGCATCGCCGGCATGCCGAACCACCAGGTCGGGAAGACCAGCACCAGCCCTTCCGCGGACAGCAGGCGCTCGATCTGCGGGCGCACCGCGGAATCGTCGAACGGCGGCCGGTAGTAGCTGCGCCGCTCGCCGGAAGTCAGGGCCGGTGAGAAGCCCGATTCGTAGAGATCTTCCACCTGGACTTCATGCCCGCCGTCCTCGAGCGCGGCGGCGGCTTTCGCGGCAGTCCCGGCGCACAGGCTGTCGCCGAGCGGATGGGCGGCGACGACCAGGCATCTCACCGCGCCGTCGCCCCAAAGGCCTGCGGCCGCGCATGTCGGCCGGCGATGATCCGGCGCAGCAGCCGCACCCAGGGCGTCCAAGGGCGCAACTGCGGCGCCAGGCCGAGCGAAGCTTCCGCCGTGGCGAACGCGTCTTCGAGGACCGCGTCGTGCAAGGCGCGGATCGCCAGCGTCCACAACAGCAGCCCGGTTCCGCGCGCATCCATCGCCAGCGTGTGACGCAGCACGCAGGCGGCGTCGCCGTCGGGCCGGACGTCGAACCAGTGGTGCCCATTGAAGCCGCGCGGCGCCGAGAAACGGAAGCGGATGTAGTTGCCCGGACGGTATTCGCTCACCGCGTAGCCGATCGGCCCGTGGCCCCCTTCGGCGCCCACGCCGAGCGGACGGTCGAAGCGCATCGCCGGCCACAGCGAGCGCGGCCAGAGGGCATCGGCCTCCGAGGCCAGCGTGTCGATCAGGCGCCCCACCTCCGGCGCCGGCCGCCCAATGCGGCGCTCGTGGATGTTGGCGATGCGCACGGCTAGCGCTCGGCCAGCGCGAGGTTCGCGCCCAGCCCGGCGAACGCCGCGGCAAACCCGCGGCGCAGCCATGACTGCACGCGCGGCGACTCGACCACCGCATGGCGGAAGGCGTTCGCCAGCACGCCATAGGCGACGAAGACCACGAAGGTCATCGCCATGAAGACGCCGCTCAGCGCCAGCATCTGCGCCAGCGGCGACAGCGCGCCCGGCACCACGAATTGCGGCAGGAAGGCGAGAAAGAAGATCGACAGCTTCGGGTTGAGGATGTTGAGCAGGAAGGCCCGCACCAACAGGCCGCGCGCGCTCGCCGGGGCCGCCGTGGCGGCGTCGACCGCCAGCGCCCCGGTGTCGCGCCACGTCGCCCACGCCAGGTAGAGCAGGTAGGCTGCGCCCGCCAGCTTGAGGCCCTGGAACGCGACGGCGCTCATGTGCAGCACGGCCGCCAGTCCGAGCACGGCCGCCAGCAGGTGCGGCAGGATGCCGGCCGTGCAGCCCAGCGCCGCGAACACGCTCGCCCGCCGCCCGCGCGCGAGACCGGTCGAAACGGTGAACAGGACGCCGGTGCCGGGAATCAGCACCACCACCAGCGACGTCAGCAGGAAATCGACACTCATCATCTCAGAGTCCTGTCTTCGATATTCCAAATGAGAGCCTGGCAAGCGTATCAATCCGGAAGAGTGCTGGCAATGCCTTGGGCATTTTCACGGGCAGACGGCACGTCGGAACGCGATTTGCAGTGCTCCGGCCGATGCCCTCATTCGATCGCTCGGAGCCCCAGATGAACGTCACCGCCCTCACCGCCCGCTACTTCGCGGAAAAACCTGCCGGCAATTACGCGCCGAAAGCGGCAAGCATGGACGCCGCGCCGCCGCAGGCGTCGGCAATCGTCAGCCTGTCGGGCGGCGGCCAAACGGCGCCGCTGACCTACGCGTCGAGTGCGAGCCGGACGCCGCTGCTCGATGCCACGCTGCTGCTGCCGACGCGCGCCAACGCGGCGCGGCTGGCGTTCGAGGCGGGCGAGGCGATCGGCGCGAAGCTCGACGCAGCGGGGATTACGCGCGAGCCGGGGTTCCAGGTGACGATCGAGGACCCGAACTCCGCGCATGTGACGGTCAAGGGAGACCGGGCGGACGCGAAGGCAATCGAGGACCTGATCAATGCGGACCCGAAGCTGCAGATGGCCGTGCACAACGCCTACGCGATCGCCAGCCACATCCCGTCGATCGACCGGGCGCTTCAATACGACAAGGAATACCGCGCGGCGCGCACGCCGGCGGAGATCGATCGGGTCAACGCGCGCTATGCCGACCTGCTCGGCGGACGCCTGCCGCCGACATCGATCGAGATGGACTTCGCCAAGGACGGACTGTCCATCCTCATCAACGGGGAGAAGGCTCAGGCCTGAGCGACGAGCTGGCGGATGGCCACGATGTCGATCTTCTGCATCTCCAGCATCGCGGTCATGGCTACCTGCGCCTTCTTGAGATCGGGGTCCGTCAGCAGGTCCATCAGCCCCACGGGCACGACCTGCCAGCTGACGCCGAACTGATCGCGCAGCCAGCCGCAGCGCTGCGAAGCCGGGTCGCTGCCGACCGTCAGCCGCTCCCAATAGAAATCGACCTCGGCCTGGGTGTCGCAGTCGATCTCGAACGAGACGGCCTCGGTGAACTGGAAGGCCGGGCCGCCGTTGAGGGCGATGAAGGATTCGCCCTCCAGCTCGAACTCGATGGTCATCACGGTGCCCGGCTCCATGTGATGCACCTCGCGCCCGGCTTCGCCGTAGCGGGTCATGCGTGTGATGGCGGAGGCCGGGAATACCGACAGGTAGAAAGCCACGGCCTCCTCGGCGTTGGTGTCGAACCAGAGACAGGGGCGGATCTTGCGGGGCTTGAGCATGGCGGTCTCCTTCATGCCATGCGAGCACTCGCCGATGCCGGAAGTTCCAACCGCGGGAAAAACGGGGTCTGTCCCCGGCCTTCAGTGGTGCAGTATCTTCGCCAGGAACTGCTGCGCCCGCTCCGACCGCGGCGAGCCGAAGAACTCCTCCTTCGCCGCATCCTCGACGATGCGGCCGTGATCCATGAAGATCACGCGGTGGGCGACCTTGCGCGCGAAGCCCATCTCGTGCGTCACCACCATCATGGTCATGCCTTCCTGCGCCAGTTCGACCATCACGTCGAGCACCTCGTTGATCATCTCGGGGTCGAGCGCCGAGGTCGGCTCGTCGAACAGCATGCAGATCGGGTCCATCGCCAGCGCGCGGGCGATGGCGACGCGCTGCTGCTGGCCGCCCGACAGCTCGCCTGGCCGCTTGTGCGCCTGCGCCTTGAGGCCCACGCGATCCAGCAGCCCGAGGCCCTTCTCCAGCGCCTCGTCGTGCGGCCGCCCCAGCACCTGCTCCTGCGCGACGGTCAGGTTGCGCTCGATGCTCATGTGCGGAAACAGCTCGAAATGCTGGAACACCATGCCGACGTGCGCGCGCAGCTTCGGCAGGTTGGTCCCGGGGGCGCCGACGGAGATGCCGTTGACCACGATCTCGCCCTGCTGGAACGGCTCGAGGCCGTTCACGCACTTGATCAGTGTCGACTTGCCCGAGCCGGATGGTCCGCACACCACGATCACCTCGCCCTTCTCCACCTGCGTCGAGCAGTCGGTGAGCACCTGGAAATCGCCGTAGCGCTTGGAGACGTTGCGGATGGAGATCATGCGGTCTTCCTGCGAGAGTATTTGACCAGCAGCGACAGCGAGAAGCTGATGACGAAATAGACGGCTCCCGCGAACAGCAGCAGCTCGACGATGCGGCCGTCGCGGTCGCCGACCTTGTAGGCGGCGCCGAAGAAGTCGGCCAGCGCGGAGACGTAGACCAGCGAGGTGTCCTGGAACAGGATGATCGCCTGGGTCAGCAGCAGCGGCACCATGTTGCGGAAGGCCTGCGGCAGGATCACCAGGCGCATCGCCTGGGCGTTCGTCATGCCGAGCGCCAGCGCGGCGCCGACCTGCCCGCGCGGCACGCTCTGGATGCCGGCGCGGATGATCTCCGAGTAGTAGGCCGACTCGAACAGCGCGAAGCCGACCATCGCCGAGGCCAGCCGCACGTCGGTGCCCGGCGCCAGGCCGAGCACGCCCTCGAGCAGCTGCGGCACGATCAGGAAGAACCACAGCAGCACCATCACCAGCGGGATCGAGCGGAACAGGTTCACGTAGGCGGCCGCGAGCCAGGCCAGCGGCTTCACCGGCGACAGCCGCATGATCGCCAGCAGCGTGCCCCAGACGATGCCGACCGCGATGGCCGTCAGCGTGATCTCCAGCGTCACCGTCATGCCCTGCCACAGGAAGGGCAGGGCGCCGGGAATGGAGGACCAGTCGAAGTCGTAGCCCATTACTTGCCCCCGACGTAGCCGGGCACGCGCGCCTTGCGCTCGACCCAATGCATGCCCGCCATGACCACCACGTTGATCAGCATGTAGAGCACGGTGACGGCGATGAAGGACTCGTAGGGCTGGGCCGTGTAGTCGACCAGCTGCCGCCCCTGCGCCGCGAGCTCCAGCAGCCCGATGGTCGACGCGACGGCGGAGTTCTTGAAGGTGTTGAGGAACTCCGAAGTGAGCGGCGGCACGATCAGCCGCAGCGCCATCGGCAGCAGCACATGGCGGTAGGTCTGCGGCAGCGTGAAGCCGAGCGCCAGTGCCGCGTTCCGCTGCCCCGGCGGCAGCGACTCGATGCCGGCGCGCACCTGCTCGCAGACGCGCGCGCTGGTGAACAGCCCGAGGCTCACGCAGGCGGCGAGGAACTGCTGGGCGAAGGGGTTCATCTGCTTTATCGCGTCGCCCCAGGCGGTCGGCAGCAGCTCCGGCATCACGAAGTACCAGAAGAACAGCTGCACCAGCAGCGGCACGTTGCGGAAGAGTTCCGCATAGGCGGCGGCGATGCCCCGCAGCAAGCGGCTGGGGACGGTGCGCAGCACGCCGAAGAGCGCTCCCAGGACCAGCGCGATCACCCAGGCCAGCAGCGATAGCGCGACGGTGGTCTCCAGGCCGGCGACGATCCACCCGAGGTAGGTGGTGTCGCCGGAGGCGGCCGGCTGGAGAAACACCTCCCAGTGCCAGGCGTAGCTCATCGCTCAGCCTCCACCACAGCAATGTCGCCGGCCCGAGCGCGCACGGAAGGTTAATCCAACGCCTTGTCGTTAGGATTCTTGTACAACGCCTTCATGTCGTCCGACAACGGCATGTTCAGATTCAGCCCCTTCGGCGGAATCGGATTCATGAACCACTTCACGTAGATCTTCTCTGCCTCGCCCGACTTCATCGCCTTGGCCAGCGCACCGTCGACGACCTTCTTGAAGGCAACATCGTCCTTCGGCAGCATGCAGCCGTAAGCCTCGCGCGACATCGGCGTGCCCACCACGTGCCAGTCGCCCGGCCGCTTGGCCTTGGCCAGCTCGCCGTAGAGCAGCGCGTCGTCCATCATGAAGGCGGCCGCGCGGCCGGATTCCAGCGTCAGGAAGCTCTCGCCATGATCCTTGGCGGAAATGATGTTCATGCCGAGCTTCTTCTCGTCGTTGTACTTGCGCAGCAGGCGTTCCGAAGTGGTGCCGGCGGTGGTCACCACGTTCTTGCCGGCGAGGTCGGGGAAGTCATTGATGCCGGAAGTCTTCTTCGTCAGCAGCCGGGTGCCGATGATGAAGATGGTGTCGGAGAAGGAGACCTGCTTCTGGCGTTCGAGATTGTTGGTGGTCGAGCCGCACTCGATGTCGATGGTGCCGTTCTGGATCAGCGGGATGCGGTTCTGCGAGGTCACCGGCACGTACTTGATCGCCAGGTTCGGCAGCTTCAGGTCGGCCTTGATCGCATCGACGGCCTTGAGCATCAGCTCGTTCGAGTAGCCGACCACCTGCTGCTTGTCGTCGTAGTAGGAGAAGGGGATCGAGGATTCGCGGTGGCCGAGCGAGATGGTGCCGGCGTCCTTGATCTTCTTGAGGGTTCCGGTCGGCTCGGCGCCGAAGGCGGAGGCGGCGACCAGGGTGCAGAGAACGGCGAGCAGGCGGCGAGACGGCATGGCACTCTCCTTATGGCGATCGATCGGGCATAAGCATACCCGAGGGCCGGATCATTCGCGGCGCCGCACGCGCGGCGCCGTCAGCACCTCGGGACGCAGGATTTCGTCGAGCGTGGCCTCGTCGAGCAGCCCCATCTCGAGCACCAGCGCGGCGACGCTGCGCCCGCTGTGCAGCGACTCTCGCGCGACCTTCGTCGCATTCTCGTAGCCGATGTAGGGATTCAGCGCGGTCGCCAGGCCGGCGGCGGTCCGCACGCGCTCGGCGAGCACCTCCCGGTTGGCGGAGATGCCCGCCACGCAGTTGCGCGCCAGCGTGATGCAGCCGGCCTTGAGGTGCTCGATGCTCTTGAACAGGCTGTGGGCGATGATCGGCTCGAAGGCGTTGAGCTGGAGCTGTCCGCCCTCGGAAGCCATGGTGATGGTGACATCGTTGCCGATCACCTCGAAGGCGATCTGGTTGACCACCTCGGGAATGATCGGGTTGACCTTGCCCGGCATGATGGAGGAACCGGCCGCGCGCTCCGGCAGCTTGATCTCGTTGAAGCCGCCCTGCGGCCCCGACGACAGCAGCCGCAGGTCGTTGCAGGTCTTCGAGAGCTTGGCGGCGACGCGCTTGAGCACGCCCGAGAGCTGCACGAAGGCCCCGGTGTCCTGGGTCGCCTCCACCAGGTTCGGCGCCGCCACCAGCGGCAGCCCGGAAAGCGAGGCGAGATGCGCGACGGCCGTCCGCGCATAGTCGACGTCGGTGTTGATGCCGGTGCCGATGGCGGTGGCGCCGAGGTTCACCTCGCCGATCAGCGCCATCGCCTCGGCCAGGCGCTGCTCGTCCTCGCCGAGCATCACCGCGTAGGTGAGGAACTCCTGGCCGAGCGTCATCGGCACGGCATCCTGCAGCTGGGTGCGCCCGATCTTGAGGACGTCGGCGAACTCGCGCGCCTTCGCCTCGAACGCGGCGCGCAGTTCCGCCATCGCCGCCAGCAGGCCCTTGATGCCGAAGCAGGCGGCGACGTTGAGCGCGGTCGGATACACGTCGTTGGTGCTCTGCGACATGTTCACGTGATTGATCGGGTGCAGCGCCTCGTAGTCGCCCTTGGCGCGGCCCATCAGTTCGAGCGCCCGGTTGGCGATCACCTCGTTGGCGTTCATGTTGGTCGAGGTGCCGGCGCCGCCCTGGATCACGTCGACCACGAACTCGTCGTGCAGCGCGCCGCCGACGAGCTCGTGGCAGGCGCCGGCGATGGCGCGGTAGCGCGCCTCGTCGAGGTCGCCGTGCTCCCAGTTGGTGTGCGCGCAGGCCAGCTTGACGAAGGCCAGTGCCTTCACGAGGTCGGGATAGCTGCCGATCGGCTTGCCGGTGATCGGGTAGTTCTCCAGCGCCCTCAGGGTATGGATGCCCCAGTAGGCGTCCGCGGGTACATCGCGCTCGCCCAGGAGGTCGTGCTCTCGGCGGGTGGGATGGTTCATGCGGGGATTCTACCGTCAGCCGGGGCGCGGCAAAGAAAACGCTTGCAATTTTGGACTCAGTAGTCCATAGTGGCGGACGCGATCTTCAAGTAGTGCCGTTGCTGTTCGGTTCCATATCCGCAGTTCCTGCGGAAATATTCCCTCATCACTCCGCTGTCTTGACGCTTCGTCCCACCTGGGGCAAGTCCCCTCTCTTTTGTTTTTTTAGGATGTTCAAGACATGGCAATTGGCACAGTAAAGTGGTTCAACGATTCCAAGGGTTTCGGCTTCATCACGCCCGAGGGCGGCGGCGACGATCTCTTCGCGCATTTCTCGGCGATCCAGGCCCAGGGCTTCAAGACGCTCACCGAAGGTCAGCGCGTCAGCTTCGACGTGACGACCGGCCCGAAGGGCAAGCAGGCGTCGAATATTCGCCCGGAGTAAGCGGCATTCCGGCGCAGTTGCGCCGGCCGCGGCAAGCCCGGCGCAAGCCGGGCTTTGTCTTTTTCCGATTCATTGATTCTGGAGTGCTCGTGGCCAAGGAAGAACTTCTCGAAATGAACGGGGTGGTGATGGAAGTGCTGCCCGATTCCCGCTATCGCGTCACGCTGGACAACGGCCACAACCTGGTCGCCTACAGTGCCGGCAAGATGCGCAAGCATCACATCCGCATCCTCGCGGGAGACCGGGTCTCGCTCGAGATGTCTCCCTACGACCTCAGCAAGGGACGCATCACCTTCCGCCACATCGAGGGCCGCGCTCCGGTCGCCGCCGCGCGCCGTCACTGAAAGGCATCGCCATGACGGCTTCCCCGATCTTCGAGCACATCAAGAAGCACGGCCAGGTGCGCGATGCGGACATCGCCACGGCCCTGGGGCTCAAGCTGGCGAAGGTGCGCAGTTCGCTCACCGACCTTTCGGCCACCGGAAAGATCTACTGCTGCAGCGTCACCCGTTTCCTCGACGGCAAGTCGGTCGAGGAGATCCTCTGCCGGGTCTCCGGGTACATTCCTCCCGCCACGCCGGGACGCAAGCCGAAGCGCTAAGGCGGCGCAAGCCGCTGTTCCTCGCGGCGCTGCCAGGCGTCCGCGCCGGCCGCGGCTACGCGAGCTCCGCCGTCTCGGCTTCCTGCTGCTGCTGGAGCGCCCACATCTGCGCGTAGGCGCCGCCGCGCTCGAGCAGGTCGCGATGGCGGCCGCGCTCGACGATGCGGCCGCTGTCGAGCACCAGGATCTCGTCGGCGTTCATCACCGTCGACAGGCGGTGCGCGATGACCAGCGTGGTGCGGCCGACGGCGGCCTGCTCCAGTTCCGCCTGGATCGCCTTCTCGGTCTTCGAGTCGAGCGCCGAGGTGGCTTCGTCGAAGATCAGCATCGGCGGGTTCTTCAGCAGCGCGCGCGCGATGGCGACGCGCTGCTTCTCGCCGCCCGATAGCTTGAGGCCGCGCTCGCCCACCCGGGTCTCGTACTTGTCGGGCAGCGATTCGATGAACTTATGGATGTGCGCGGACTTCGCCGCCGCCACCACTTCCTCGCGCGTGGCCGTCGGCCGGCCGTACTGGATGTTGTAGAAGATGCTGTCGTTGAACAGCACGGTGTCCTGCGGCACGATGCCGATGGCGGCGCGCAGGCTCGCCTGCTTGAGGCTGCGGATGTCGTGGCCGTCGACGCGGATGGCGCCGCCGTTCACGTCGTAGAAGCGGTAGAGCAGGCGCGCCAGCGTGCTCTTGCCCGAGCCGCTGTGGCCGACCACCGCGACCGTATGCCCGGGCGGGATGGCGAAGTCGACGTCGAACAGCACCTGGCGCTTGGGATCGTAGTGGAAGCCGACGTGCTCGAAGCGCACCGCGCAGGCGCCGTTGCGCGGCAGCTCGCGGGCGTCGGGGGCGTCCTGGATCTCGCGGTGCTGCTCGAGCAGGGCGAACAGCCGCTCGATGTCGGTGAGCGACTGGCGGATCTCGCGGTACAGCACGCCAAGGTGGTTGAGCGGCATGTAGAGCTGGATCAGGTAGGCGTTGACCAGCACGATGTCGCCGACCGTCATTGCCCCTGCCGCGACGCCGACCGCGGCGCGCCACATCATCAGCGACACCCCGATGGCGATGATCAGCGCCTGCCCGAGGTTCAGGTAGGACAGCGACACCTGGCTCTTCACCATGGCGCGCTCCCACTTCTGCATGTGCTCGTCGTAGCGCTCGGCTTCCCAGCGCTCGTTGTTGAAGTACTTGACCGTCTCGTAGTTGAGCAGGCTGTCG
>DASVZD010000054.1:0-4622 GCA_036391815.1 Rhodocyclaceae bacterium | reverse complement strand
CGAGGCGCTCGGCATGCACCTGATCGAGGCCGGTCACCGCGTCGCGGTGCTGGCGGTCGACCCGTCGTCCAGCGTGACGGGCGGTTCCATTCTGGGCGACAAGACGCGCATGGAGCTGCTGTCGCAGCGCGAGGAAGCCTTCATCCGGCCGTCGCCGTCGTCGGGGTCGCTCGGCGGCGTCGCGGAGAAGACGCGCGAGGCGATGCTGCTCTGCGAGTCGGCCGGCTTCGACGTGGTGATCGTCGAGACCGTCGGCGTCGGCCAGTCGGAAACGGCGGTCGCCGGCATGACCGACGTCTTCGTGCTGCTGCAACTGCCCAACGCCGGCGACGACTTGCAGGCGATCAAGAAGGGCATCGTCGAGCTGGCCGACCTCGTCGTCTTCAACAAGGCCGACATCGATCCGAAGGCGGCGGCACTGGCCGCCGCGCAGATGCGCTCGGCGCTTTCCATGCTGCATCCGGCGTCCGAGCACTGGCAGCCGCCGGTGCTCGAGACCAGCGCCGCTAAGCACGAGGGCGTCGCCGAGTTCTGGCAGACCATCGAGAACTACCGCAAGACGATGACCACGTCGGGCGACTTCGCGCGCCGCCGCCGCCGCCAGGCCAGGGACTGGATGTGGCAGCTGATCGACGCCGGCCTGCGCCATCGCTTCCGCGACCATCCGGGCGTGCAGGCCGCGCTGCCGTCGCTCACGAAGGCCGTCGAGGACGGCGAGACGACGCCGACCGCGGCCGCGCATCGACTGCTGAACCTGTTGAACCGTTTCTTCTAGGAGCACCCCATGCACGAGATCATCCAACAGCTGGACGCCAAGCGCGAGCAGGCGCGCCTCGGCGGCGGCCAGAAGCGCATCGACGCGCAGCACAAGAAAGGCAAGCTGACGGCGCGCGAACGCATCGAGTTGCTGCTCGACCCGGGCACGTTCGAAGAGTGGGACATGTTCAAGGAGCACCGCTGCACCGACTTCGGCATGAACGAAACCAAGATCCCGTCGGACGGCGTCGTGACCGGCTACGGCACGGTGAACGGCCGCATGGTGTTCGTCTTCTCGCAGGACTTCACGGTGTTCGGCGGCGCGCTCTCGGAAGCGCACGCCGAGAAGATCTGCAAGGTCATGGACAAGGCGATGCAGGTCGGCGCGCCGGTGATCGGACTCAACGACTCGGGCGGCGCGCGCATCCAGGAAGGCGTGGCGGCGCTCGGCGGCTATGCCGACGTGTTTCAGCGCAACGTGATGGCTTCCGGCGTGATCCCGCAGATCTCGCTGATCATGGGGCCGTGCGCCGGCGGCGCGGTCTACTCGCCCGCCATGACCGACTTCATCTTCATGGTCAAGGACAGCTCCTACATGTTCGTGACCGGGCCCGAGGTCGTCAAGACCGTGACCCACGAGGAAGTGACGGCCGAGGAGCTCGGCGGCGCGGTGACGCACACCAGCAAGTCCGGCGTCGCCGACCTCGCCTTCGAGAACGACGTCGAGGCCCTGCTGATGCTGCGCCGCTTCATCAACTACCTGCCGCTCAACAATCGCGAGAAGCCGCCGCTGCGGCCGACGCCAGATCCGGCAGACCGCGTCGACCCGAGCCTCGACACGCTGGTGCCCGACAGCGCCAACAAGCCCTACGACATCAAGGAACTGATCATCAAGGTGGTCGACGACTGCGACTTCTTCGAGCTGCAGCCCGACCACGCCAAGAACATCGTGATCGGCTTCGCGCGCATGGAAGGCCAGACGGTCGGCATCGTCGCCAACCAGCCGATGGTGATGGCCGGCTGCCTCGACATCAAATCATCGATCAAGGCCGGCCGCTTCGTGCGCTTCTGCGACGCCTTCAACATCCCCATCGTCACCTTCGTCGACGTCCCGGGTTTCATGCCGGGCACCGCGCAGGAATACGGCGGCATCATCAAGCACGGCGCCAAGCTGCTCTACGCCTACGCCGAGTGCACCGTGCCGAAGATCACCGTCATCACCCGCAAGGCCTACGGCGGCGCCTACGACGTCATGGCGTCCAAGCACCTGCGCGGCGACGTGAACTTCGCCTGGCCGACCGCCGAGATCGCGGTGATGGGCCCCAAGGGCGCCGTCGAGATCATCTTCCGCGAGGAAAAGGGCGACCCGGCCAAGGTGGCGGCGCGCGAAGCGGAGTACAAGGCCAAGTTCGCCAACCCCTTCGTCGCCGGCGCGCGCGGCTTCATCGACGACGTCATCCAGCCGCACGAGACGAGGAAGCGCATCTGCCGCTCGCTGGTGATGCTGAGGAACAAGAAACTCGAGAACCCGTGGCGCAAGCACGGCAACATCCCACTGTGATCGCCGGGGAGGAATAGGGAAATGTTCAAGAAGATACTGATTGCGAATCGCGGGGAGATCGCCTGCCGCGTCATCAAGACCGCGCGGCGCATGGGCATCCTGACGGTGGCCGTGTATTCGGAAGCCGACAAGGATTCGCTGCACGTCAGCCTCGCCGACGAGGCGGTCTGCATCGGACCGGCGGCCTCGAAGGAGTCCTATCTCGTCGCGGAGAAGATCATCGCCGCCTGCAAGCAGACGGGCGCCGAAGCCGTGCACCCGGGCTACGGCTTCCTCTCGGAGAACGAAGCCTTCTCGCGCACGCTGGAAGAGCAGGGCATCGTGTTCATCGGGCCGAAGCACTACTCGGTCGCGGCGATGGGCGACAAGATCGCCTCGAAGAAGCTGGCGCTCGAAGCCAAGGTCAACGTGATTCCCGGCTACAACGACGCCATCGCCGGTCCCGACGAGGCGGTGAAGATCGCGCAGAAGATCGGCTACCCGGTGATGATCAAGGCCTCGGCCGGCGGCGGCGGCAAGGGCCTGCGCGTGGCCTTCGACGACAAGGAGGCGCACGAAGGCTTCTCGTCATGCGTGACCGAGGCGAAGAACGCCTTCGGCGACGACCGCGTGTTTATCGAGAAGTACGTCGAGGAGCCGCGCCACATCGAGATCCAGGTGCTCGGCGACGGCCACGGCAACTGCGTCTACCTGCACGAGCGCGAGTGCTCGATCCAGCGCCGCCACCAGAAGGTGATCGAGGAAGCGCCGTCGCCCTTCCTCGACGAGAAGACCCGCAAGGCCATGGGCGAGCAGGCGGTGGCGCTGGCCAAGGCGGTCAAGTACCAGTCGGCCGGCACCGTCGAGTTCGTCGTCGGCGGCAAGGACAAGCAGTTCTACTTCCTCGAGATGAATACGCGGCTGCAGGTCGAGCATCCGGTGACCGAGTGCATTACGGGGTTGGACCTCGTCGAGCTGATGATCCGCGTCGCGGCCGGCGAGAAGCTGCCGTTCGCGCAAGCCGACATCAAACTCAACGGCTGGGCGATGGAATGCCGGATCAACGCCGAGGATCCGTTCCGCAACTTCCTGCCCTCGACCGGCCGCCTGGTGAAGTTCCAGCCGCCGGCACAGAGCATGCACGCGGCCGAGCCGATGCCCGGCTGCGGGGGAGTGCGCGTGGACACCGGCGTCTACGAAGGCGGCGAGATCTCGATGTTCTACGACTCGATGATCGCCAAGCTGATCGTGCACGGCGCCACGCGCGACCAGGCGATCGCGCGCATGCGCGACGCGCTCAACGCCTTCGTGATCCGCGGCGTGTCGTCGAACATCGCGTTCCAGGCGGCGCTGATGAAGAACCCGCGCTTCGTCTCGGGCAACTTCAATACCGGCTTGATCGGCGAGGAATATCCGAAGGGCTTCAATGCCGCCGACGTGGTGCACGACGCGCCGGAAATGCTGGTCTGCGTCGCCGCCGCGATCCATCGCCAATACCTGACGCGCAACGCCACCATCAGCGGCCAGATGCCCGGCCACGAATACAAGCCGGGCGACGACTTCGTCGTCATGATCGGCGCGGGCCAGCACGGGGTGACGGTCACGACCGCGCAGGACACGTCGATGAGCGGCTGGGACGTGGAGTTCGCCGGCAAGACGCATCGGGTGCGTTCCGACTGGCAGTTCGGCCAGTATCTCTACCAGGGCACGTTCGACGGCGAGCCCTTCTGCATGCAGGTCGAGCGGCATGGCCTGCACTACCGCCTGTTCCATTGGGGCACCCAGGCGGACATCATGGTCGAGACGGCGCGCGTGGCGGAACTGCATGCGCTGATGCCCTACAAGGCGCCGCCGGATAACTCGAAGTTCCTGCTCTCGCCGATGCCCGGCCTGCTCACGGCCATTGCGGTGAAGCCCGGCCAGGAGGTCAAGGCCGGCGAAGTGCTGGCGAAGATCGAGGCCATGAAGATGGAGAACGTGCTCAAGGCCGAGCGCGACTGCGTGGTCGACAAGCTGCTGGCCAACCCGGGCGAGAGCCTGGCCGTCGACCAGGCGATTATCGCCTTCAAGTAGGGGCTTTCCACGAACGGAAACGGCGGGCTGCGGCCCGCCGTTCCCGTTTCGGCGACAGGGACTTCCGGCCGTCGGGAGCCGCAGTGCCTGGACTATGCTGTGAACGGATGCCGGCATGGCGCCAAGCTAGCGGACGAGGCCTCGCATGTCACACGAGCAGCTCACCGAAGCCGTATTGTCGCGTCTCAACCTCAACGAAGTTAACCTCGCCGCGGCGACGGGCGGCGGGCATTGGCTGCGGGCGAGCGCCGCG
>DASVZD010000053.1:0-14672 GCA_036391815.1 Rhodocyclaceae bacterium | reverse complement strand
GGACGCCGTCGACATCGTCATCGCGGACGACGGCCCGGGCATCGCGCCCGAGGCGCTGCCGCGCATCTTCGATCCATTCTTCACCACCAAGGACGTCGGCAAGGGCATGGGGCTGGGGCTGTTCATCGTCTACGAGATCGTCGAACAGCACCAGGGCTGCATCAGCGTGGAAAGCCGGCGCCACCACGGCGCCACCTTCCGCATCCGGCTGCCGGCAAGGGGAACACCGACATGAGCGAAACCAACGCCAAGCTGCGCCTCCTGATCGTCGACGACGAGGAGATCGCGCTCAAGAACCTCCAGCACGTGATGACGCGCGAGGGCTACGCGGTCACCGCCACCAAGAGCGGCGCGCGCGCCATGGCGTTGCTGGAATCGCAGGACTTCGACGTCGTGCTGACCGACCTGCGCATGGAGAAGGTCGACGGCATGGACATCCTCAAGCGCTGCCGCGAGCGCCATCCCGACGCCGAGGTGATCCTGATCACCGGCTACGCGACGGCCGAGTCGGCGGTGAAGGCGATGAAGCACGGCGCCTTCTACTACATCGCCAAGCCGTTCCGGCTCGACGAGGTGCGCAAGGTGGTGGCCGAGGCTTCCGCCAAGGTGGCGCTGCGCCGCGAGAACCAGGCGCTGCGCGAGCAGCTCGACGAATATCGCGGCCCGGTGCGCATCGTCACCCACGATCCGGCCATGCTCAAGCTGCTCGACATGGCGCGCCAGGTGGCGCCCACCGACTGCAGCGTGCTGATCAGCGGCGAGAGCGGCACCGGCAAGGAGCTGTTCGCGCGCTACCTGCACCACCACAGCGGGCGCCGCGACGGTCCGTACACCGCGGTCAACTGCGGCGCCTTCTCCGGCGACCTGCTGGCGAACGAGCTGTTCGGCCACGAGAAGGGCGCCTTCACTGGCGCCACCGGCCTCAAGAAGGGTCTGGTCGAGGCGTGCGCGGGCGGCACGCTGTTCCTCGACGAGGTCACCGAGATGCCGCCGGCCATGCAGGTCAAGCTGCTGCGCGTGCTACAGGAGCGCGAGGTGCTGCGCCTGGGGGGCACGCGGCCGGTCAAGGTGGACATCCGCATCATCGCCGCCAGCAACCGCGACATCGCGGCCGCCGTGGCGAACGGCGCCTTCCGGCGCGACCTCTATTTCCGGCTCAACGTCGTGGACCTCCACATTCCGCCGCTGCGCGACCGGCGCGACGACGTACCGCTGCTGGTCCAGCATTTCCTGCAGAAATGCACGTCGCGCATGAACAAGAAGGTGACCGGCGTTTCCGCCGAGGCAATGGCCTTGCTCATGGAATACGACTTCCCCGGCAACGTGCGTGAGCTGGAGAACATCATCGAGCGCGGCGCCGCCGTGACGGGCGACGACACCATCGGCGTCGCGCACCTGCCCGCCGGGCTGGGGGAGATGACCTCGGTGCGCAAGCGCGACGGCCGCCTGCCGACGCTCGAGGAGCAGGAGATGGACTACATCGAGCGCGTGCTGCGCGAAGTCGGCGGCAACCAGAGCGCGGCGGCGCAGGTGCTGGGCATCAACCGGTCGTCGTTGTGGCGGAAGTTGAAGGGGCGGGATCAGCCTGAGGAGTAGCGCGCGGCCGGGCTAACGCGCCTTGGTGGCTCTCCGCCAGCGGCCCTCGACCTTGAAGTGGCGAGTTGTGGTCGGCCTCGGCATCAGCACGTTGTTGCCCGTCTTTCGCGTCGCCTTGTGCGCGCGGATGGCGGCGCTGAGCTGTTCCGGCTCCAACCGGACCGGCGGGTGTTCGACGCGCGGACGCCAAGCGGCGAGACTGGTCTCGACCGCAGCGAGGATGTCTTCCTGGCTGGCCTTCCGGGGCTGCTTCGACATCATTTCCAGTCCCGCGTCGGTCAGCGTGAAGCCGCGTTCGGACATGCCGATCAACCCGAGTGCGGACAGCCGTTCGATCGCGGCGCCCAATCTTTCGGCGAACGGAATGGAACCCAGAATCAAGTCGGCGGCCGCGACGATCTCGACAAGCTCTGCCGGCCGCCTTTTCGATGACATCGTTGCCGCCAACAGAATGGCGGCATCGGACGCAAGAATGCCCGCAAACGCTGGCCTCAACTACTTCTCCTTTCCGAACAGCTTGTTGGCGGTGCGCGAGAAACGCGCGCGCATCTGTTCCTTGGCTGCCTCCGCCACCTCGGGGAAATGCCTTTTCTGGGCGTTCTTGTAGAGGTTGATCAATTCCGGTTCGGCGAAAGCACCGGAACGAATTTGTTCGATGAGCTTGGTATGCAAGGGGGGCCTACTTTCCGGAAAGGAGATTGATTCCTGCGGGTGCGCCGGGGTGCACCCGGACGCGGATCATTCGATCGGGGCGAACCCGTAGTACGAACCATAGGCCGACGGAGCCGGCTCGTAAGCCGCGACCTTGATGGCGTCCGCCAGCGTGACCTTGTTGGTGAAACCGTCGATTCCCCCTTCCTCTGCCAACCACCGCGCTTCGACTTCCGTTTCGCTCAAGCCGTTGAGCATCAGGTTCTCGTCGAAACGCTCCGAACGATACTCGAAAGCCGCATCATGAGCGATGAACAAGGTATGGGGACAGGCGGTGATGCGCGTCTCGTCGACCGGGTCGGCGCCCATCACCCGGGTGCCGCAAAAGGGGCAATGCACGGGCATGTAGTAGTAGGTCTTGAGTTCGGCTCTCTGGATGGCGCATTTCATGGTGGCACTCCTTCAATATCGGTTTGCGAACTCTTCGATAGCCGAAGGGATCGCCTCCGGACAGTTCGAAGGCCCAAGGGCCAGAAGCAGGTGGCATCGGGAGTTCTCGATGAAGCTTTCGATTACGGCTGCATTGGTTTCTGCGAAGTCGGTCATGATCCAGATTCTCCATGTCAAAGCACAAAGGCCCGGCAGTGCCGGGCCTGGCGGATTGTCGCCATGTCTTGAATTTCAAAAGAAAAGGCGATATGCCCCGGGGAACGGGGCGAAACTCAAGACAGCGGGGGAGATGAAAGGATGAACCGCAGGGATGCGGTAGAGAGCCGAACAGCTACAGCACTACTTGAAAATCGCTGGCCGCTACTATCGCTGATGGCCGACGCAAAAGCAACACATAAATTTGAAGGGGGTTGCTTATCCGACCCGAACCGCGCTCTGCGCCGGCTTCCTGGGATGCAGATCCGGCAGGAACACCGCCAGCACGCCAATCAGCGGCAGGAACGAGCAGACCCGGTAGACGGTGTCGATGCCCCAGGCGTCGGCGAACTGGCCGAGCACGCCGGCGCCGATGCCGCCGAGGCCGAAGGCGAGGCCGAAGAACAGTCCCGAGATCGTGCCGACCTTGCCGGGGATCAGTTCCTGGGCATAGACGACCATCGCCGGGAAGGCGGAGGCCAGCATGAAGCCGATGATCGCCGTGAGCGCGGCCGAGGTGTCGAGCCCGACGTAGGGCAGGGCCAGGGTGAAGGGGGCGATGCCGAGGATCGAGACCCAGATGACCTGGCGGCGGCCGATGCGGTCGCCGATGGGGCCGCCCAGCAGCGTGCCGAGCGCGACGGCGAACAGGAAGTAGAACAGGTGGTACTGCGCCTCGATGGTCGGGATGCCGAACTTGTGCATCAGGAAGAACATCAGGTAGCTGTTGAGGCTCGCCAGGTAGAAGAACTTCGAGAACATCAGCGCAACCAGCACCGCGAGCGTCAGCACCACGCGCCCGTGCGGCAGCGGTTCCGGGCCGGGGGCGGCTGCGGGTTTCGGCTTGCGCTGGTGGTGGCGGTACCAGAGGCCGACGAGCGTCAGCACGCCCATCGCCAGCAGCGCCACCAGGGAGACCCAGCCGATCGCGTGCTGGCCGTGCGGCAGGATCAGCCAGGCGGCGAGCAGCGGTCCGGTGGCGGTGCCGGCGTTGCCGCCGACCTGGAAGATCGACTGGGCCAGGCCGTGGCGGCCGCCCGAGGCCATGCGCGCGACGCGCGAGGATTCGGGGTGGAACACCGAGGAGCCGCTGCCGACGAGCGCCGCCGCCACCAGCACCATCGGGTAAGTGGTCGCCTGCGACAGCAGCAGCAGGCCGGTGAAGGTCGAGCCCATGCCCAGCGCCAGCGAGAACGGCATCGGCCGCTTGTCGGTGTAGAGGCCGACCAGCGGCTGCAGCAGCGAGGCGGTGCACTGGAAGGTCAGGGTGATGAGGCCGATCTGCGCGAAGCTCAGCTGGAAGTCGGCCTTGAACAGCGGGTAGATGGCAAGCATCAACGACTGCATCATGTCGTTGAGGAAGTGCGAGAAGCTGATCGCGCCGAGGACCTTGAAGGCGGTGTCGTGTGCGGGGCGGTTCATGGCAGGACGGCGGCGCGTCCCGGCGGGAAGCCGGGAGGCCCGGATGCGGCGGTCAGATGTTCTTGCAGAGCGGCGCGGTTGTGGGTGCGGCGACGCTCTTGGCGATGGCGTCGACCAGCTCGTGGATTTCCTCGGGACTGAAGGCCTGGAACAGCCGCCGGGCGATGGGCGCCGGCAGCCGCACTGTGCAATCGGTGCCGTCGGGCAGCGTGATGCCCACGCCCATCAGGTCCTTGGCGTCGTGGTCGTCGTCGGCGTTGGTGAGCGCCATCTGCTCGTCCATCAGCAGCTCGTATTCCGCCTCGAGCGCCTCGGCAACGCCGTCCTCGATGTGGTCGGGCAGCACCACGACGTGGTCGGCGATCGGGTCGGACTTGACCTTGCTCTGGATGCCGTGCGTCGCGGCGAACTTGACGAAGCGGTCGCGCAGGTCGGTGTCGAAAAAGATGTATTCGGTAGCCATGGCGGCCATTCTACCGCTTGGCGGCCGCTTCCCCGTTCCACCAGCCGCCGCCGAGCGCCTGGAACAGCGCCACGGTGTCGGCGTAGCGGCTGGCGCGCGCCTGCACCTGGGCGCCGGCGGCCTGCTGCCACGCCTGCTCGGCGCTCAGCAGGGCGAGGTGGCTGATGTCGCCCAGCTCGGCCTGCCGGCGCGCGATGCGCAGGCTCCGGTTGGCGGCAGCGAGGGCGGCGTCGGCGGCATCCAGGGCCTCGGCGTCCTGGTCGAGCGCATGCAGGGTGTCGGCCATGTTCTGGAAGGCGGCGATGACGGTCGCGCGGTATTGCGCCAGCGCCTGGTCGTACCCGGCCTCGGCGGCGGCCTTGCGGTGGCCGAGGGCGCCGCCGGCGAACAGCGGCTGCGCGACGGCGCCGGCGATCGACCAGAAGCCGGTACCGGCCTTGAAGAGGTCGCCCATGCGGGTGGCCACGCTGCCGATGCTGGCATCCACGGTGAACTGCGGCAGCATGTTGGCGAAGGCGACGCCGACCTGCGCGGCCGCTGCGTGGGCCTGCGCCTCGGCGGCGCGCACGTCCGGGCGCTGCTCGACCAGCCGCGACGGCAGCGAGAGCGGCAGTTCGTGCGGCAGTTCGAGGTGGTCGAGGTCGAAGGTCTGCGGGAGGTCCTGGTCGGGGAATCCTCCCGTCAGGGCCACCAGCAGGTCGCGCGTCTGCGCCAGTTGCTTCCTCAGCGGCGGCAGCGCGGCGCGCGTCTGCGCCAGGGCGGTCTCCTGGGTTGCGACCCCGGCTTCGGCGATCGCGCCGAGTTCGAACTGGCGGCGCGCAATGCCCAGCATGTCGGCCTGCAGCTTCGCCATCCGCTCGTCGGCGGCGATCTGGCCGCGCAGGCTGGCCTCCTGGATCGCGGCAGCCGCGACGTTGGCGGCGAGCGAAACGCGCGCCGCCTGCAGCTCGAACTGCTGGAACTCCGCCTGGGCTTCGAGCGACTCGACGGCGCGGCGGTTGCCGCCGAACACGTCGGCCGTGTAGCCGACGTTGAGCTGGCCGGTGTGCAGGCTGTAGAGCGTGGCGTTGGAGGCGAGCGCCGAACTCTGGATGTCGGCGATCTTCTGCCGTGTCGGCGTCACGCTGGCGCTCACCTGCGGCCAGAAAACGCCGCGCTGGGCCGCCGCCGTCTCCTGCGCGCCGCGCAGTGCGGCGCGGGCGGCCTCGATGTTCGGATTGGCGGCCAGCGCCTTTTCGACCAGGGCGTCGAGCGCCGGCGACTTGAAGCTGCGCCACCAGTCGGCCGGCACGTCGGCCCCGGCGACGTAGCGCGTGTCCCGCGGCGCCTGCGTGCCGGGCGGGACATAGCCGGACACGGCGGGCGCGGCCGGGCGCTGGAAGTCGGGCCCGACGGCGCAGCCGGCAGTGAGCATCGCCAGCGCCAGCGCCAGGGCGATCGGGCGCAGCGTCATTCCTTGTGCTCCCCGGACGGCGGCTGCGCGGCGAAGCGGGCCTGGCGCGAGAAGCTGTCGATCAGCACCGGCAGCACGATCAGGATCAGCACGGGAGCCAGGATGATGCCGCCCACGACGACCAGCGCCAGCGGTTTCTGCACCTGCGAGCCGATGCCGGTCGACACGGCGGCGGGCACCAGGCCGACGCAGGCGACCACGCAGGTCATGATCACCGGCCGCATCTGCACCTGGCAGGTGCGGCGGATCGCGTCGTAGGGCGACAGCCCGCCGTCGAGCTCCTGGTTGAAGAAGGACAGCACGATGATGCCGTCCATCGCGGCGATGCCGAACAGCGCGACGAAGCCGATGGCGGCCGAGACCGAGAACGGCGTGCCGGTGACGAACAGCGCCAGCACGCCGCCGATCATCGCCATCGGGATCACGCTGGCCGCCAGCGCGACGTCGACGAGGTTGCCGAAGTTGGCGTAGAGCAGCAGGCAGATGAGTCCGATGGCGAGCGGCACGACGACGGCCAGCCGTGAGAGCGCTTCCTCCAGGTTGCCGAACTCGCCGACCCATTCCAGCCGGTAGCCGCCGGGCAGCTTGACCTGCTCCGCCACCTTGCGCTGCGCCTCCAGCACGGCGCTGCCGAGGTCGCGGCCGCGCACGCTGAACTTGATCGGGATGTAGCGCTCCTGCTGCTCGCGGTAGATGAACGAGGCGCCGGAGACGAGCTTCACCGCGGCGACTTCCGCGAGCGGCACCTGCACGATGCCGCCATTCGGGTTCGGCACGCCGAGCAGGATGCGCTTGATGGCTTCGATGCTGCCGCGGTACTCGGGCGCCATGCGCACCATGATCGGATAGTGGCGGTCGCTGCCGGGCTCGTAGAGGTCGCCGGCCGCCTGGCCCCCGATGGCCGCCTGGATGGTGGCGTTGATGTCGCCGGGCATCAGGCCGTAGCGGGCGGCGCGCGCGCGGTCGACGTCGATGCGCACGGTCGGCTGGCCGAGCGAGTTGAATACCGCGAGGTCGGTGACGCCGGGCACGGTCTTCATCACGTCCTTGATCTGCTGCGCCGTCTTCTCCAGCGTCTCGAGGTCGCTGCCGAACAGCTTGATCGAGTTCTCGCCCTTCACGCCGGAGGCGGCTTCCTCGACGTTGTCCTGGATGTACTGCGAGAAGTTGAACTCGACGCCCGGGTAGCGGGCCACCAGCGCCCGCGTCATGTCGTCGGTCAGCTTTTCCTTGTCGACGCCGGCCGGCCAGGCGTCGGCCGGCTTGAGCGGCACGAAGAACTCGGCGTTGAAGAAGCCGGTGGCGTCGGTGCCGTCGTCGGGCCGGCCGTGCTGCGACACGACGGTCTCGACCTCGGGATACCGCTTGATCAGCGCGCGCATGCCGTTGACGTAGGCGTCCCCCTCGGTGAGCGAGATGGACGGCGGCATGGTGGCGCGGATCCACAGGTTGCCTTCCTCCAGCTTGGGCAGGAACTCGAGGCCGAGGCTTCTGGCGGCGAGCAGGGCGACCAGCACCAGCACGGCGGCGATGCCCAGGGTGGCGCGCGGCCGCTGCAGCGCGCGCTCCACCACCGGCGTGTACCAGTCGCGCAGGCGCCGTGAGACGAAGGTTTCCTGCTCCTCCTTGGCATGGTCGGCCAGCAGGTAGGAGCTGAGCGCCGGCGAGATGGTGAAGGTCGCGATGAGGCCGCCGGCGATCGCGTAGGCGTAGGTCTTGGCCATCGGACCGAAGATGTGGCCCTCGATGCCGGACAGCGTGAACAGCGGCAGGAAGCCGGCGATGATGATGGCGGCCGAGAAGACGATGGCGCGGTTCACCTCGGTGGCCGAGTTGGCGATGACGGCGAACTTGCCGTGCAGGCCGACGGCGGCGCGCAGGCGGTGCAGCACCGGGTCGCCCTCGAAGTGGCCCATCGCGTGCTGCGCCAGGTGGCGGAAGATGTTCTCCACCATGATCACCGTGGCGTCGACGACCAGGCCGAAGTCGATGGCGCCGACCGACAGCAGGTTGGCGGACTCGCCGCGCAGCACCATCAGCGCGATGGCGAAGGACAGCGCGAAGGGAATGGTCGCCGCGACGATCACGGCGCTCCTCAGGTTGCCGAGGAAGGCCCATTGCAGCAGGAAGATCAGCACCACCCCGAACAGCATGTTGTGCAGCACGGTGTGCGTGGTGGCGCGGATCAGGTCCGAGCGATCGTAGATGCGCTCGATGCGCACCCCGGGCGGCAGCACGTTGCCGGCGTTGATCTTGTCGACCTCGGCCTTGACGCGCTCGATGGTCGGCATGCTCTGCTCGCCGCGCCGCATCAGCACGATGCCCTCGACGACGTCGTCCTCATCGTCGTGGCCGGCGATGCCGAGGCGCGGCTGGTGGCCGACGCTCACCGCGGCGACGTCGCCCACGGTCACCGGGATGCCCTTGTTGTTGGCCAGCATGGTGCCGCGGATGTCGTCGGGCGAGTTGATCTGGCCGACGCCGCGCACCACCGCGGCCTGCGGGCCGATCTCGACGGTCTGGCCGCCGACGTTGATGTTGCTGTTGTTGAGCGCCTGCAGCAACTGCGGCAAGGAGAGGCCGTTGGCCGCCAGCTTGGCGGCATCGACGCTGACCTCGTAGGTCTTGGTCTTGCCGCCCCAGCCGTTGACGTCGACCACGCCGGGCACGGCCTTGAAGCGGCGCTCGAGCACCCAATCCTGCAGCGTCTTGAGGTCGGTCACCGAGTAGCCGGGCGGTCCCTTGAGCTGGTAGCGGAAGATCTCGCCGATCGGGCTCCACGGCGAGATCTGCGGCTGCACGCCGTTGGGCAGCGGCGGCAGCTGCGCCAGCCGGTTGGTCACCCACTGCTCGGCCTGCTGGTAGGTGAAGTCGTAGGTGAACTGCAGTTTGATGTCCGAGAGACCGAACAGCGAGATGGTGCGGATCGCCTTGACGTTCGGGATGCCGGCCATCTGCACCTCGATCGGGATGGTGACGTAGCGTTCCATCTCCTCGGCCGACAGGCCCGGGCTCTGGGCGATGATGTCGACCAGCGGCGGCACCGGGTCCGGATAGGCCTCGATGTTGAGCTTGATGAAGGAAACGATGCCGGCCGCGAACACGGCGAGCATCATGATGAGGACGAAGGCCCGCTGCTTGAGGGCGAACTCGACGATGCGGTTCATGGCGCGGCTTCCGCTTTATTCGCCGCTGGCGGCGCGGTCGACGAACAGCGTCCCGGCGGTGACGATCTTCTCGCCGGGGCGCAGGCCGTCGACGACCTCGACCATGCCGCCGTCGCGGCGCCCGAGCTTCACCTCGCGCACGGCGACGCTGTCGTCGGCGACGACGAATACCCGGGTCCGCTCGCCTTCATAGACGACCGCGTTCTGCGGTACCGCGGGCCGCGTGGCGGTCGCGCTGGTGGCGACGCTGAAGCTGGCGAACATCATCGGCTTCAACAGGCCTTCGCGGTTCTGCACTTCGGCGCGCACCGCCAGGCGGTGCGTGGCCGGATCCACCGAGGCGCCGACCCAGGCGATCTTCGCCGAGAAGGTCCGGCCCGGCAGCGCCAGCACCGTGACGTCGACGGGCTGGCCGACACGCAGCGCCGGCGCGTCGCTCTCGCGCACATTGGCGACAAGCCAGACCGTCGACAGGTCGCCGATGGTGAATTGGGGATTGGCGGCACCGGACGCGGCGCTGGCGATGTACTGGCCGAGGCCGACCTGGCGCTGCGTGATGGTGCCGGAGATCGGCGCGGTCACGACGGCGGCGGTGCCCGGCGCCGCGCCTTTCTCGATGGCGTCGATCTGCGCCTCGCTCTTGCCGAGGATGCGCAGGCGGCCGCGCGCGGCGGCGTAGGCGGCCTGCGCGGCGGCGAGGTCGGTCTGCGCCTGGCGCCAGTCCTTCAGCGCCGCCGCACCGGCATCGAACAGGTCATGCTGGCGCTTTTCGTTGGTGCGCGCCTGTTCGAGGTTGGCCTTGGCCGTGGCGACGTCGCTCTGCCCCTGGACGAACTCCGTGGCCTCGACGGTCATGAGCGGGGCGCCTTTCCGCACGACGTCGCCGAGCTTCGCCGACAGCTTCAGCACCCGGCCCGAGTAGGGCGAGAAGACGGGGGTCAGGGCATCGTCGTTGAACGCGATGTTGCCGTCGGCCGTGAGCAGCGTGCGGAAGGGCTGCGCCTGCACCTGCGCCACCTTCAAGGCGGCCCATTGCTCCTTGCTGGGACGGAAGCTGCCGGCAGGGCCGGCCGGTGCGGCGGGCGCAGCCGGCTCGGCGGCCGGAAGCATGCGCCAGGCGAGGGCCAGCACGGCCGCCGCGGCGGCCACGGGCAACAGTCGCCGCATCGGGCGAGGAAGGTTCTTCAGCATGTCTGGTGTTCTGTCGTATGACGGACCGCGTGGAGCCACGCGGGGCGGCCGGGACTTGCGGACCTGCCGCGGAGCGGCCCCGGATTCGGGCATAATTTCCGGCATGCCGCACGCAGCGCGCGCAATTGCGCGCCATCTCCCGTACCGAGTATGGGCCGCCTAATTGACATCAGTTTGACACCCGATGCGCATTCTCCTGGTCGAAGATGACAACGAACTTTCCGATGCGATGAGCGCGGCGCTGCGGGAGGACGGCTACGTCGTCGATGTCGCCGCCACCAAGAAGAGCGCGCTCATCGCGCTCGACTCCGTGGGCTATGATCTCGCCGTGCTCGACATCGGCCTGCCGGACGGCACCGGCTTCGAGATCGTGCACTACATGCGCCAGCGCAATTCGGCGGTTCCGGTGCTGATCCTCACCGCGCGCGACGCCTTGGACGACAAGGTGCGCGGCCTCGACCTCGGGGCCGACGACTACCTGGTGAAGCCGATCGCGCTGAAGGAGATGTCGGCCCGGGCGCGCGCCCTGATCCGGCGCGGCCACTGCGGTTCGGGCCCGCTGCTTCGCGCCGGCGGCCTGGAACTCGACACCGTCGGCCGCCAGGCGCACTACCAGGGCCAGGCGGTGCCCCTGACGGCGCGCGAGTGGGGCGCGCTGGAATACCTGGCGGCGCGGGCCGGCCGCATCGTCGCCAAGGAGCAGCTGCTGCAGGCCCTCTGCGGCTGGGACCGCGACGTCACCATCAACGCGGTGGAAATGACGGTGCACCGCCTGCGCACCAAGGTCGAGGACTACGGCGTGAACATCCGCACCGTGCGCGGGCTCGGCTACCTGCTCGATCGCGATGAGTAGCCTGCGGCGCAGCCTGCTGCAGTGGCTGCTGTGGCCGCTGGTGCCGATCCTGCTGTGCGGCGCCTTCTTCGCCTTCCAGCAGGCGTGGCGGGCGTCGCAGGACACCTTTGACCTCACGCTGCTCGACTCGGCACTGGACCTCGCGCGCGTGGTCGGCGTGGAGAAGGGGAAGCCGGTACTCGATCTGCCGCTGGTCGCGCGCCAAATGCTGGTCACCCACGGTGTGGAGGACCGCATCGTGTTTGCCGTGCGAAGCAGCAATGGCGCGCTCGTGGCCGGGGAGCGCGACCTACCGATACAGACGGAACCTTCCGGCGGCATCCGGCAGCAATACTACGATGTCAGGGTCGAAGGGGCGCCGGCCCGGGCAATCGGCTTGCGTGCCGACCTCAAGGGCGGGCTGGGCTACGTCGACATCGCGGTCGCGCAAACCCTGAAGGCGCGTGATCGCATCTTCTACAACATCCTCGTCGGCCTCCTGATTCCTGAGGTGCTGCTCGTCGTGGCGTCGCTCGCCGTCGTCTGGTTCGGGGTGCAGCGCGGCCTGGCGCCGGCGGAGCGGCTGCGCAGCGAGATCGTCAGCCGTTCACCACAGGACTTGCATCCCATCGAGGAGTCGCCTGCGCCGGCCGAGCTGCGGCCCATCGTCCACGCCATAAACGGGTTGCTCGCGCGCCTGGACGCGGCGCTCGGGTCGCAGCGGCAGTTCATCGCCAATGCGGCGCATCAGCTGCGCACGCCGCTGGCGGTGCTGCGCGCCCGCATCGAACTGGCGCAGGGCAAGCATGGCGCCGTCCCGCCGGAGGTGCTCGACGAACTGCTGGGCGCCACCGAACGCACCACCCGCCTGGCCAACCAGCTCCTGTCGCTGGCCCGCGCCGAGCACATCCATACGACGGGCGAAACCGGCGAGATGGTCGATCTCAAGCAACTGCTCACCGAGCTGGCCGGCGATTGGGTGATGCGGGCCGCCCAGCGGGACATCGAGCCGGTGTTCGAGCTCGAGCCGGTCGCCGTGCGGGGCAACGCCTTCCTGATCCGCGAGATGCTCGCCAACGTCCTCGACAACGCGATCCGCTACACGCCGGCCGGCGGCATGGTGACGGTCCGCGTGAAATCGGGCGGCGTCATCGAGGTCGAGGACAACGGCCCCGGCATCCCGGCCGAGGCCCGCGACAAGGTGCGCGAGCGCTTCTATCGGCTGCCGGGGGCGGCCGCCGGCGGCTGCGGCCTGGGATTGGCGATCGTGGATGAAATCGCCGCGGCGCATGGCGCCGCACTGACATTTTCCGACCCGCCGCAGGGCCACGGGCTGGTGGTCGCCGTGCGCTTTCCCGCGCCGGCGCCGGCGGCCTCCTAGCCGGCGAAGAATTCCTTCACGCGGTCCATCCAGCCCTTGGCGCGCGGGTTGTGGCGTGCCGCGTTGCCCTGGCTGATCTCCTCGAACTGCCGCAGCAGCTGCTTCTGCTCGTCGGTGAGGTTGACCGGAGTCTCGATGACGACATGGCAGAGCAGGTCGCCGTGGCTGATCGAACGCACGCCCTTGATGCCCTTGCCGCGCAGGCGGAAGACCTTGCCGGTCTGGGTTTCCGAGGGGACCTTGATCTTCGCCACGCCGTCGAGCGTGGGAATCTCGATCTCGCCGCCGAGCGCCGCCGTGGCGAAGCTGACCGGCATTTCGCAGTGCAGGTCGTCGTGGTCGCGCTGGAACACCGGGTGCGGCTTGAGGTGTATCTGGACGTAGAGGTCGCCCGGCGGACCGCCGTTGACGCCCGGCTCGCCTTCGCCGGACAGCCGGATGCGATCGCCCTCGTCGATGCCGGCGGGAATCTTCACCGACAGCGTCTTGTGCTGCTTGGTGCGGCCGGCGCCATGGCAGGTGGGGCAGGGATCGGCGATGAAGCGTCCGGTGCCGTGGCACTTCGGGCAGGTCTGCTGGATCGAGAAGAAGCCTTGCTGCATGCGCACCTGGCCGTGGCCGCCGCAGGTGGGGCAGACCGAGGGCGCGGTGCCCTTCTTGGCGCCGCTGCCCTTGCAGGGCTCGCATTCGACCATGGTCGGGATGCGGATGCGGGTCTCGGTGCCGCGCGCGCCTTCCTCCAGCGTGATCTCGAGGTTGTAGCGCAGGTCGGCGCCGCGATAGACGTTGGAGCGGCCGCCGCCGCGGGCGCCGCCGAAGATGTCGCCGAAGATGTCGGAGAAGGCATCGGCGAAGCCGCCCATGCCGGCGCCGCCGCCGAAGCCGCCGCCCGCGGAGGGATCGACGCCGGCGTGGCCGAACTGGTCGTAGGCCGCGCGCTTCTTCTGGTCGGACAGGACTTCGTAGGCTTCCTTGGCTTCCTTGAAGTGCTCCTCGGCCTTGGGATTGTCCGGATTGCGGTCCGGATGGTGCTTCATCGCGAGCTTGCGATATGCCTTCTTGACTTCGTCCGCAGAAGCGTCGCGATTGACGCCCAGCACTTCGTAGTAATCCCGTTTCGCAGCCATCAGCCTACCCCCGCCACACATGCAAACGGCCGAGTTAAGCGGCGCGCGCCTTTCGCGTCCGCTTCAACTCGGCCAGTTAATCCGACATACGCAGTATGTTCGGATTAACCCTTCTTGTCTTTGACTTCAGTGAACTCCGCGTCCACCACGTCCGCGTCGTCCTTCTTGCTCTCGCCGCCGCCGGCCTGCTGCTGCGCGCCGGCGTCGCCGCCCGGGGCGGCACCTGCGCCGGCCTGCTGCTGCGCGTAGATCTTCTCGCCGAGCTTCTGCGAAGCGGCGGCCAGCGCCTGCGACTTGGCTTCGAGCGTTTCCTTGTCGCTGCTTTCCTTGATGGCGGTCTCGGCTTCCTTGATGGCGGTCTCGATCTTGGCCCTCTCGTCGGCCTCGATCTTGTCGCCGTGGTCGGCAAGCGCCTTCTTCACGGAATGCACGAGGGCGTCGAGCTGGTTGCGCACTTCCACCAGTTCATGCGCCTTCTTGTCTTCCTCGGCGTGGGCCTCGGCGTCCGACACCATGCGCTTGATCTCGTCCTCGGAAAGGCCGGAGTTCGCCTTGATGGTGATCTTGTTTTCCTTGCCCGTGCCCTTGTCGCGGGCGGAGACGTGCAGGATGCCGTTGGCGTCGATGTCGAAGGTGACCTCGATCTGCGGCATGCCGCGGGGCGCCGGCGGGATGTCGGTCAGGTTGAACTGCCCGAGGCTCTTGTTGCCGCCGGCCATTTCGCGCTCGCCCTGCAGCACGTGG
>DASVZD010000052.1:0-10039 GCA_036391815.1 Rhodocyclaceae bacterium | reverse complement strand
GCAAGGGCGGCGAGCGTCCCATCAATCGCCTGGCCGACCGCATGGCCGTGCTCGCCGCGCTGGAGTGCACCGCGCTGGTCACCTGGTTCGACGAGGACACGCCGCTCCAGCGCATCCTCGAATCGCGACCCGACGTGCTGGTCAAGGGCGGCGACTGGCCGGTGGAGAAGATCGTCGGCTATGCCGAGGTGATCGGCTGGGGCGGCCAGGTGCACTCGATTCCCTTCATCCACGAGCGTTCCACCACCGCGCTGGTGGACAAGATCAGGAGCCTGTGAGGCTTTAAGCGTGGATTAATTTCACGCCGCTACGATGGGCTCGTCCACTCGGAGAACCCTCGTATGAAAAAGATCGTCGTTCCTTCCCTCCTGCTCGCCCTGGCGCTGCCCGCCGCCGCGGAAACGCCCCAGCAGATGCTCGCCGGCTACGCGGCCGAGGCCGGGCACGGCTTCGCGCCGTCGCCCGAGCGCGGCCGCCAGTTCTTCATCGAGAAGCGCAGCGCCGCCGAGAAGATGCCGAGCTGCGCCACCTGCCATACCGAAGATCCGGCCGCCGTCGGCAAGCACGTCATCACCGGCAAGTCGATCGAAGCCCTCGCGCCCGTCGCCGGGTCCGCGCGCTTCACCGACGCCGCCAAGACCGAGAAATGGTTCCGCCGCAACTGCAAGGAAGTCGTCGGGCGCGAGTGCACGCCTGCCGAAAAAGCCGACCTGCTGCGCTTCCTCATGACCAAGGCCGGCATCTGACCCGAAGGGGACCGCCATGGAAAAGATCCGCGTTTGGGATGCGCCGACCCGCCTCGGCCACTGGCTCCTGGTGGGGGCATTCGCCGCCGCCTGGCTGACCTCGGAAAGCGAGACCTGGAAGGACGTGCACGTGGCGGCCGGCGCGCTGATGTTCGCCGTCGTGCTGTTCCGCCTCTTGTGGGGCTTCATCGGCACGCTGCACGCGCGCTTCGCCAGCTTCGCCTTCACGCCCGCCGCGGCGCTGCGCTATGTCGGCAGCCTGCTGCGGCGCCAGCCCGAACATTTCACCGGCCACAACCCGGCCGGCAGCTACGCCATCTTCCTGCTGCTCGGATTGACCCTGGTCACTGCCGTCTCCGGGTGGGCGGCCTACAACGAGTTCGGCGGCCACCTGTCCGAGGAGTTCCACGAGGGCGCCGCCACCGCCATGCTGGCGATCGTCGCCGTGCATGTCGGCGGCGTCATCGTCGGCGGCCTGCTCCACCGCGAGAACCTCGCGCTGGCCATGCTGACGGGGCGCAAGCTCGGCGAGCGCCCGGAAGCGATCGGCAGCGCGCGACCGGGCTGGGCGATCCTGCTCGCGGCCTGGGCCTGCGGCGCGGTCTGGCTGTCCGCCTATCTCTGAGCGGCGGCTCAGTTCCCCTTCATCCGCTCGATCTCGGGACCCTTGTGGCAGGCCGCGCAATCGGCCAGGCTCTTGACCCGTCCCTTCAGCAAAAGGCGCGCCGCGCCCCGATGCTTGCGCAGGAACCAGTCCTGCGTGGTGATGCGCGGCAGCTCGTCCGGGGGGCTGCCGAACACCGGCTTCGGCGCCCCGTTGCGATCCAGGTAGTTGGTGATCTGCTCGCGCGTCCTGGCGTCCAGGCTGGCGTCGGCCCCGAAATGCCTGTCGAGCCGGGCCATGATGGCCAGCCAGGAATCGGCCGGCAGCAGCGCCGGCGGGAACGCGATGTGGCAGGCGCTGCATTCCGCCCGCCAGGCCTCGTTGTCTTCGCGCGGCTGCCACGCCGAGTCGTTGCGCGCGCAGGCCAGGCTTGGCAGCAGGGTGGCGAGCAGCGCCAGCGCGGCGCCGAGGCGCCGGGCGCCTGGTGGGGGGATGTTCATGGGGCGATCGATTCCGTTGGAAGTGCCGGGAGCCTAACTGCGGCCACTTAAGTCGCGCTTAACAAAAAGGCGCCCCGGCCAGCGGGGCGCAAATACCAACGGGACGGGGAACCGCTACCGCGGCGGCGGAAACTGCGACATGTAATCCGCCAGCGCCTCGAGATCCGCGGTCGCATAGGGCTTGATGACCTTCACCATTTCCGGATTCGAGTTCTTGCGGTCGCCGTCGCGGATGAACAGCATCTCGCGCAGCAGGTAGCGGTAGTGCTGGGCGGCCAGCATCGGATAGAACTGCTCGGCGTTGCCCTCGCCCCGGGCGCCGTGGCAGTTGGCGCAGTCCTTGTCGTAGATCTGCCGGCCGGCGGCCACGCCGGTGCCCGGGCCCTTGCCGTTCTCGACCGAGATCGGCAGGCCCTGCAGGTAGGCCGCGATGTCGGCGATCTCGTACGGCGTGATGGCGTGGTCCTCGATGAAGGGCTCCATCTTGGGATTCAGCCGGCGGCCGGCGCGGATGTCGGCAATCTGCTTGATGAGCACCGTCGCATGCTGGCCCGAGAGCCGCGGATAGGCGCCGCTGGTGCGGCCGGAGGCGTCCTTGCGATGGCAGCCCTGGCAGGGCTCGAAGGCCACCTCGCCGCGTGCCGGGTCGCCCTTGGCCTTCAGCGCGATCAGCTGCTCGCCCTTGATGTCGTTCCACGCGGGAGTCTGGGCCGAGGCGGCGGTCGCCGCCCCCAGGGCCGCCACGCCAACCATGATCAAATACTTTTTCACGAGTCGTTCTCCTGTTTCGCAGCGCGCTATTTTGAACCGATGCCGACGAGATATTCCGCCACTGCCTGGATCTCCTCGTCGCTCATGCGCTTCGCGGTGACGCGCATGAAGCGGCTGACGTCGTTGGAGCGGTCGCCGGCGGCGAAATTCTTGAGCTGCTGCTTGACGTACTCCTGGTGCTGGCCGCCGATGCGCGGATACATGCCGTGGCCGGCTCCCTGCGGCGCGTGGCAGCCGATGCAGGCCGGCACGCCGGTGTCTTCGTTGCCGTCGAAGAAGATCAGCTTGCCGAGGTCGGCCACCTTCTTGTCCTCGGCCTTGCCCGCTGCCGGCTTCTGCGCCGCGTAGTAGGCGGCCAGCGGCGCGACGTCCTCGGGTTTGATCTGGGTGACGATGGGCGCCATGATGTCGCTCTTGCGCCGCCCGCTCATGAAGTCGCGCAGCTGCTTGACGATGTATTCCTCGGGCAGCCCGGCGATCTTGGGGAACATCGGGATCACGCTGTTGCCGTTCTCGCCGTGGCAGGCGACGCACACGCTGCCGGCGATGGCCTTGGCGTCGTCGGCCAGGACCGGGCCGGCCGCCAGCGCGGAAAGCGCCGCGGCCGCAGCCGCCGCCACGGAGCCGCGGAAGCGGCGCGCCCGATGAACGAGCTTGCGATCAGTGTTTTTCAATTTTCAACTCCTCCGGCTGGGTACGTTCTTACAGCTTGTACTGAAGGAAGACGCCGATGACGTTCGCGCGGTAGTTCTGCGGACCCGAATCGAGCAGCAGCGTGCCGCTGTCGTAGGCGGCCATGACGTTGGTGAGCACGCCGTCGTAGTGCCAGTCCTTGACCCGGCCGATCTCGAGACGGTCGAACAGGCGCAGCGAGAGCTTCTTGTCCACCGGGATCAGCAGGTTGAGGCTCAGCGTGTGCTGCTGGTAGGTCATGTTCGGCAATACCGTTCCGGCGATGGCGGCCACTGCCGCCTGGTTCGCGGCGACGGCGTTCAGCGCCGTGCTGCCGAAGCTGTAGTCGATGCGCGTCGTGCTGGCCGAGTAGCTGTAGTCGACCCCGAGCTTCATGTTGCCCATGTCCTGCTGGAAGCCGAGGCCGAACACGTCGTTGCGGTCGTCGTTGGTGGAGGTCCAGTTCGCCGTGCCCGGGCGCGAGCCGACGCCGTTGACGCCGTCCGAGCAGGCAACGTAGCCGTACAGCGCGATGTTCGCCAGCGTGCAACTCGCCACGCCGGTGCCCGAGTTGAGGTTCTGCCGCTTCTTGCCCTGCTGGTAGGAATAGAAGGCGTACAGCGTCTCCCCGGAGATCGGCTGGTAGTTGAACTCCACGGTCGCCGAGTAGAGGTCGTCCTTGGTCAGCCCGAGGAGCGAGTTCGGATACTTGGCGGTCTTCGACTGCAGCATCAGGCCCATGTCCATGTCCTCGCGCAGCAGGTAGTTCAAACGCGCATTGAGGATGTTCTGGTCGCGGTCGGCCTGGTCGTATTTGCGGAAATAGTACGAATAGCGGTTGAAGAGGTTGGCGTTGAGTGCCGCGTATCCCGCCGTGCCGGCAGTGAGGGCAGCGATCTGTTGCTGCGGCGTGAGGCCCGGAAGTCCGGTGCCCAGGTCCTCGAAGGTGCGATAGCGGTAGTCGCCGCCGCGCTTGCGGTCGCTCTCGGCGGACAGCCGCAGCGTGGCGTTCTCCAGCGCACGGTCGACGTAGCCGAGCTTGAACTTGTCCTCCCAGGTCTTGTCGCGCTCGCGGAAGTTGCGCTGGAACACCTCGCGCTCCCAGGCCGCATTGACGCTGCTGCTGCGCGTCAGGTCGTAGTCGCCGGCCAGGCCGTAGTTGGTCTGCTTGGTGGAGCGCGCCTGGCCGAACACCGGGATGTTGGCGCCGTTGGCGGCGACCAGGCCGAACCGGCAGGCGTTCACCGCCGGATAGCCGGGCGGGATGTAGCAGCTGCCGAGCGCGAGCGGCGTCGCTCCCGGCGCCAGGCCCACCACCACGTCCATGTTGGCGTTGTTGCCGTCCGCCACGCCGCGCCCGAACTGGCCGGTGAGCGGGTTGTATGCCGTGTAGCCGCCCTTGTTGACCGTCTCGAAGGTGCGGAACGACGCCTTCACGTTGAGGTCGTCGAGCGGCTTCATGGAGAAGCCCAGGTCGAGCAGCTTGTTGTCGATGCGCTGCTTGGCGGTCTGCTGGCTGAGCGCCGCCGGCGTGTTCCAGTTCGACACGAGCGCCGTGCCGTTGGCGTAGCCGACGTTCGTCGTGGTGCCGCCGAAGGTGGCGAGGCCGCCGGGAACGGCCGCCATGAGGTCGGCATTCTGCGCCGGCGAGATCGGCGGCAGCAGCGTTTCGTCCTGCCGGTTGGTGCCCCACGACGCAGCCGCCGTGAAGCGTCCTTTGTAGAACTCCGGCAGGTCGCGTGCGAACTCTCCCTTCAGGTTGAAGGCGTTGTTGTCGGGATTGAGCGCATAGGTGGCCGTCTGGATGGCACCGAACGGCAGCGGCGAATTCAGCATGAAGTGCTGGACGTTCAACGTATCGATGTTGTTGCGGAACATCGACAGCGTCGCGCGGATGTTGGCCTGCGTCGGTCCGTCGACGTAGCCGACGCCGGCCAGCAGCTCGTGGGTCGTGTAGTCGATCGGCTCGGCGATTTCCGTCGACACGTTGCCTTCGTTCATGGCGAAGGGCCGCGCGCCCTTGCGCTTTTCCTGGTTGTAGCTGACGTAGCCCTTCCAGAAGTTGTCGATGTTGGCGTCGAGGCGCGCGCCGCCCTTCTTGCGCACCACGGCGAGCTCGCTGTAGTCGGTCGCCGCCAGCTTGGCGTTGATCGCGGCCGCCATGTTGGACTGCACGGCGCCGGTCGCGGCCGCCGTCCCCGTCAGCGGCGCCAGCACCGTGCCCGTCGTGGCGTTGGGGGTGCCGATCATGCCGTTGATGGAGGCCAGCGCCTGGGCGTTGCCGTAGGTCTTGCCGCCGTAGCTCCAGCAGGGCGCCGCCGCAGTACAGGCCACCGCCGGCGCGAACGACGAGGTGCCCGTGGTCACCATCCGCGGCGCCGGCAGCCCGGTCCGCAGATTGCCGCTGCCCTCGCCCGAATACAGCGACTTCCAGGTATCGGTGTACACGTGCTGCGTCTCGTTGTAGAACAGCCGCAGCCGCCACTCGTTGTAGTGCCCGAACTGGAAGCCGTAGAACTGGTCGTGCTGGCCGAGGCCGCCGCCGAAGGCCTGCGCATAGGCGGCCGAATCGGTCTTGTCGCCCTCGACCTCGAAGTAGTCGAGGTAGGCGCCGTTCTTCAGGTCCTTGTACTTGCGGAACAGCGCATTCTTCTTGTTGGCGCCGCCGCCGAGCGCGCCGACATCCATGCCGCCCGCGTACTCCCAGCCGCCTTCCGTCTTCGTCGTTTCCGCCGATACGTCCATCGGCAGGCCGTACAGCTGGCCCGACGGCGAATGGCGTACCGTGTCGAAGCCGTCGGCGGCGATCGGCCGCGGCATCGCGGAGCGGCCCGGCGGATTGAGCGCGTTGCCGAGCGCCGTGTCGACGCCGACCGCCGAGTCGGCGTGGGCGGGGCCCGCGGCCCACTGGGCCAGGACGGCGCCGATGCATGCGGCCAGCGCCTTGGTGCGGGGACGAGCCGCCGTCCGGGAGCCCATCGAGGTCTTGATCTTTGCCATGTCTCGTTCTCCCTAACGATCAGCGCTGGAAGCGCGCGCCCGACGGGCTGTTGCTGCCATGGATGGCGGAGTGGCAGTTCTGGCAGGAACGGCCGGTCATGCGCTTGCTGGCGAGCGAGGTCGCCGTGTTGTTGTTGATCTGGAGGCCGGCGTTGGTCTGGCCGAACGAGGTGGGATCGCCATTGACCACCGTGCCGAGCGTGTTGTTGCCCCAGACGGCGTGGCCCATGGTGCCGGTGGTGCTGTGGCAACCCGTGCACAGGAACGGCCGCGTCTGGACCAGCAGCTTGTCGGCGTTGGAGCCGTGCGGATTGTGGCAGTTGAGGCAGTTCTCCCGCACCGGCGCGTGCTCCCACAGGAACGGGCCGCGCTTCTCCGCGTGGCAGGTGTAGCAGAGCTCGTTGACGCTGTCGGCCTTCAGCAGCCGCTTGCCGGAACTGCCGTGCGGGTTGTGGCAGTCCTCGCAGGTCATCTTGCCCTCGGGCACCGGCATGTGCGACTTCTTGCGGAACTCGGCGCGCTGCTGCTGGTGGCAGCTCTGGCACGTCTCGGTGATGCCGGCCTTCTTCATCAGGCCGTTGGCCGAGAAGCGCGCCATCGGGTTGTGGCAGTCGGAGCAGCTCAGCTTGTTGGTGGCATGGATCGAGCCCTGCCAGTACATGCGCTGGCCGCCGGCATGGCAGGTCATGCATTGCGCCACCTGCCGCTCGACCGGCGTGCCCCATTCCTTGGAGAAGCCGATGATCTTGGTCTTGTCCTTGGTGTCGGCCGCATGCAGCGAGCCGTTGCCGTGGCACGCCTCGCACACCGCGCGCTGCACCTCGCTCCGCGGGTTCTCCCGGAAGACCTTGGCGTGCTGCGTGTGGCCGAACAGGCTCTTCTCGGTATCGTGGCATTCGCCGCAGGCTTTCTCGCCGATGATCCGGGCGTTCGCCATCGGGTCGGCGGCGGCCAGCGCGGCGCGGCCGGGCAGCAGGCCGATCAGCAGGACCGCAAGCGCGGCCCGGCACAGCCTGGAAATTGAGACGGAACTGCGAGTGACCATGCGCGAATCTCCCCCAAGATTGGTTCCGAAAGCCAGCCGCTGCGAAACGGCACTCGGGCGGGATGCGTCACGGCGCATCGCGGCGGGACGATGCCCGCCGCGATACCTCCTACGGTCTCCTCCTTCAAGTACCTGGCGCCGTCACTCGTAACCCTGGTGCGGCTGCTCTGTTCGCTTTGACTTGCGACTTTGCGGCCGAGAATAGAGAGCGGTACTGAGGCCTGACTTAAGGCGTACGATGAATTGTTAAGGCGCGTTAAGAAACCATCCGGCCGGTGGGGTATTGTTTACGCGGGGTGCAAACGGGGAGACGCGTTGAAACTTCTGCTGGTGGAAGACGATCCGCTGCTGGGCGACGGCCTGCGCGCCGCGCTGGGCCGGGCGGGTTTCTCGGTGACGTGGCTGCGGGACGGCAAGAGCGCGCTGAACGCGGCGCAAGCCGGCAGCTTCGTGGCCATGGTGCTGGACATCGGCCTGCCCGTCATGGACGGCATGGAAGTGCTGCGCGAGCTGCGCGCCGCGAACAGCGCCCTGCCCGTGCTGCTGCTCACCGCCCGCGACACGACGCGCGACAAGGTGATCGGTCTCGAGCGCGGCGCCGACGACTACCTGGTCAAGACCGCCGACATGGAGGAATTGATCGCGCGCCTGCGCGCATTGATACGCCGCTCGGGACGCGGCGGCGGCACCCTGGCGGTCGGCGACCTGGTGCTCGATCTGGCGGCCCACACGGTCACCCGCAAGGGAGCCGCGATCGCCGTCTCGGCGCGCGAGTTCGCGATCCTCAAGGCGCTGGTCGAGGCCGCGGGCCGGGTGCTCACGCGGACCCAGCTGGAAACCTCGCTGTACGGATGGAACGCCGTCGACAGCAACGCCATCGAGGTCCACATCCACAACCTGCGCAGCAAGCTGGGCAACGACGTCATCAAGACCGTCCGCGGCGTCGGCTACACCATCGCCAAGGCCGCGTCGTGACCGCGCGCCACCACAGCCTCTCGCTCGGGCAGCGCCTGCTGGTCGGCCTGCTGGTCGTGACCTTCGCCTACTGGGCGGTGATCGCCTGGCTGACCATCCACGACACCATCGACGAGACCTACGAACTGTTCGACGCGCATCTCGCGCAGACGGCGATCGCCCTGCTGCGCGTCACCGATCCCGATGACAACGACCCGGTGGCGATCCCCAAGGCCGGCCAGGCGCCCAATGTGCTCGAGGTGTTCTCGCAATGGCGCGACTTGTCGGAACGCCTTGCCCGCCTGCGCGCCAAGGGCAAGTTCGGCCCCGACGAAGTCCCGGTGGTCGGCAGCAACGGCGGCACGCTGCTCCACGCGCTGAGCCGCGAGTACGAGCAGAAGCTGCGCTACCAGATCATCGACCGCGACGGACGCATCCTGCTGCGCTCGGCCAATGCGCCGGAAGTGCCGATGACGGCGGAGGATTGGTACTCGGAGAACCAGGACGCCGAAGGCCAGGTGTGGCGCCACTTCGGCGTCTGGGACCGGCATCACGACTTCCACGTGATCGTCGGCGAATCGCAGGACCTGCGCAACCAGCTGGTGCGCACGATCGCCGTGCGGCTGGTGAGCCCGCTGGTGCTCGGCCTTCCGGTGCTGGTGTTCCTGCTGTGGGTGTCGATCACCCGCGGCCTCGACCCGCTCGGCGGATTGACGCGCGAAATCGGCCGCCGCATGCCCGACAACCTCACGCCGCTCGACGCCGACCGGGCTCCCGGCGAGGTGCGTCCGATGGTGCAGGCGCTCAACCGCCTGCTGCAGCGCATGACCATGACGCTGGAAAGCGAGCGCCGCTTCACCGCCAACGCCGCCCATGAACTGCGTACGCCGCTGGCCGCCATACAGGCCCAGCTGCATACCGCCCGGGCGGCGCAGGAGGAAGCCGAACGCGAACGCTCGTTCGGCCAGCTGCAGCGCGCCGTCGAGCGCGGCATCCGCCTCGTCAGCCAGCTGCTGACGCTGGCGCGCCTCGATCCCGACCAGGCCCTGCCGGACGTGGAATCGCTACACCTCGGCGGCATCGCCGAGGCGGTCTGCGCGGAACTGGCGCCGCTGGCCTTGAAGCGCGGGCAGACGCTCGAGCTGGACATCGCGCCGGACGTGCCGCCGGCGGCGGGCAATGCCGACATGCTGTCGATGCTGGTCGCCAACCTGGTCGACAATGCCCTGCGCTACACGCAGGACGGCGGCCACGTGACGGTCGCGGTGCGCTGCGCCGAGGGCGACCCGCTGATCCAGGTGTGCGACGACGGCCCCGGCATCCCGGCGGCGCAGCGCGAGCGCGTGTTCGAGCGCTTCTACCGTATCGCCACCCAGGACCAGCCGGGCACCGGGCTGGGACTGGCGATCTGCCGGCGCATCGCCGAACTGCACCGCGCCTGCATCTCGCTGGCCGACGGCCCGGGCGGCAAGGGGCTGGCGGTCAGCGTGTCGCTGCCGGCCGCCAGCGGCGCCTGAGCGAAGCGCCTACTCCGCGGCTCCCCGGCCCGGCCCGGCCGCAGCGACGATGCCGCCGGCGACGCGCTGGTCGTCGGCATATTCGCCTTCCCACGATCGGCCGTCGGCCCAGGTGTAGCGGCCATGCCCGTGCTTGTGGCCGCGGCTCCAGCCGCCGGTGTAGCGGTCACCGTTCTTCCACGTGTAGGTTCCCTGGCCGTGCGGGACGCCGCCGGCGAACGCGCCCTCGT
>DASVZD010000051.1:0-1981 GCA_036391815.1 Rhodocyclaceae bacterium | reverse complement strand
AGTTCCGCGACCGTGCCCTCCTGCCAGATCTCGACGTCGACCGCCGCCTTGCTGGTGTCGACGATGGCGACCACCTGGCCCTTCTTCACGGCGTCGCCGGGCTTCACCTTCCATTCGAGGAGTTTTCCCTCGTCCATGTCGGCGCCGAGCGAAGGGAGTTTGAACTCGATCATGCGAACATGCCTTTCACTGCCGCGACGATCTTCTCCGGCTGCGGCAGCGCGGCTTCCTCCATGTGGCGCGCGTAGGGGATCGGCACCTCCTCGGCGCACACACGCGCCAGCGGCGCATCGAGTTCGAAGAAGGCCTGTTCGACGATGCGCGCCATGATCTCGCTCGCGAGGCTCACGCTGCGCCAACCTTCGTCGACGACCACGGCGCGGCGGCATTTCGCGACGCTCGCCATGATCGTGGCGTCGTCGAGCGGGCGCAGCACGCGCAGGTCGACGACCTCGGCTTCGATGCCGTCGGTCGCAAGCGCATCCGCCGCCGCCAGGGCCTTGTGCAGCGATGCGCCGTAGGCGAGGATCGCGACGTCCTTGCCGGCGCGCCTGACCTTTGCCGAGCGGATGTCGGGCACGCAGTCGTCCGGCAATTCGCCTTCCATGTTGTAGAGCGCGGCGTGCTCGAAGATCAGCACCGGGTCGGGATCGGCGAGCGCCGGCGCCAGCATGTGGCGCATGTCCTCGACCATGGCGGGCGCCAGCACCTTGATGCCCGGCACGCCCGCGTACCAGCCTTCGAAGCTGTGCGAGTGCTGTGCCGCCACCTGGCGACCGGCGCCGGTCGCCATGCGGATCACCGCCGGCACCGAGAACTGGCCGCCCGACATGTGGCGGTAGAGCGCAGCGCTGTTCACGATCTGGTCGAGCGCGAGCAGGCTGAAGTTCACCGTCATCACCTCGACGATCGGCCGCATGCCGCCGAGCGCCGCGCCGATGCCGGCACCCGTGAAGCCGAGTTCGGACAGTGGCGTGTCGCGCACGCGCTCGGGGCCGAACTCCTCGAGCATGCCCTTCGACACCGCATAGGTGCCGCCGTAGCGGCCGACGTCCTCGCCCATCAGGAACACGCGCGGGTCGGCGCGCATCGCTTCCTGCATCGCTTCGCGCATGGCTTCGCGGTAGCTGATGCGGCGGCTCACGGCGCCGCTCCCGCGGGCGAATAGAGATCCGTTGCCAGGTCTTCGATCGCCTCCCAGGTGCCCGCTTCGGCGAACGCGACGGCCCGGTCGACTTCGGCGTTGGCGGCGGCGTCGAGCGCAAGGAACTCCTCTTCCGTCAGCTTGCCTTCGGCCTTGAGGCGCGTGGTGAAAGTGTGGATCGGGCCGCGCGTCTTCCATTCCTCGACCTCGACCTTCTGGCGGTAAAGCTCGGCGTCGTACATCGAGTGGGCGCGAAAGCGATAGGTGCGAACTTCGAGGAAGGTCGGCCCCCTGCCCTGGCGCACGTGGTCGACGGCGCGCTTGGCCGCCTCGTGCACCGCGACGACGTCCATGCCGTCGGCCGCCTCGGCCGGCATGTTGTAGGACGCCGCCTTGACGCAGAGGTCGACCTGCGACTCGTAGCGCTCGATGGCGGTACCCATCGCGTAGAGGTTGTTCTCGCAGCAGAACAGAACAGGCAGCTTCCACAGCGCCGCGAGGTTCATCGATTCGTGGAACGATCCTTCCGCCACGGCGCCGTCGCCGAAGAAGCAGGCGGTGACGCGCTTGCTGCCCTGCATCTTCTCGGCCAGCGCGAGGCCGACGGCCAGCGGCAGGCCGCCGCCGACGATGGCGTTGCCGCCGAACAGCCTTGTTTCGCGATCGAACAGGTGCATCGACCCGCCGCGGCCGCGCGCGCAGCCTTCGCGCTTGCCGTACATCTCGGCCATCAGCACGCCCATGTCCATGCCGCGCAGCAGCGCATGGGCGTGCTCGCGGTAGGTCGCGACGATGTTGTCGTCGGGCGTCAGCGCGCCCAGCGCGCCGACGGCGACG
>DASVZD010000050.1:0-14852 GCA_036391815.1 Rhodocyclaceae bacterium | reverse complement strand
CGGATCGACTGCTGCAATTGCGGCGTCAGCGCGAGATGCTGTGAGAGCTTTAGTTGTAATGTCTGTCTCATGGGGCCAGGTCGGGCGCGCTACATCCGGAAGTGCTCGCCCAGATAGACCTTGCGCACATTTTCATTCTGGACGATTTCCTCGGGATGTCCAGCCGCCAGGACTTCCCCGGCATTGATGATGGTGGCGCGATCGCAGATGCCCAGCGTTTCCCTGACGTTGTGATCGGTAATCAGGATGCCGATGCCGCGTTCCTTGAGGAAGCGGATGATCTTCTGGATGTCGATGACGGCGATGGGGTCGACGCCGGCGAACGGTTCGTCGAGCAGGATGAAGCGCGGATTGGTCGCCAGTGCGCGCGCGATCTCGACGCGCCGCCGCTCGCCGCCCGAGAGCGATACGGCGGAATTGTCGCGCAGGTGCGTGATGTGCAGCTCCTGCAGCAGTTCCTCGAGGCGTTCCTCGATCTCTTCCTTGTCGAGATCCTGCAATTCGAGCACGGCGCGGATGTTGTCGCCGGCCGAGAGCTTGCGGAACACCGAATTCTCCTGCGGCAGGTAGGACAAGCCAAGCTTGGCGCGGCGATGGATCGGCAGGTGGGTGATGGCCGTCTCGTCGACGTGGATGTTGCCGCCGTCGGCCGCGACCAGGCCGACGATCATGTAGAAGCAGGTGGTCTTGCCGGCGCCGTTGGGGCCGAGCAGGCCGACCACCTCGCCGCTGGCCACCTCGAAGGAGACGTCCTTGACGACGGTGCGGCCCTTGTACTGCTTGCGCAGGTTGGTGACTGAAAGCGTGGTCACTGCATGGGATCCTTGAGCAGCCGGCGGATCACGTCGGCGGAAAAGCCGCGGCCCTGGAGGAAGCGCGCCTGGCGCGCCCATTCGCGGGGGTCCTGCGGCGCCGCGGCGAACTTCTTCGCCCAGATCTCGCGGGCGCGCGCCATTTCGTCCGGCAAGTCGGCCTGCGCCAGCTGCTGCTCGATGAGTTCGCTGTCGACGCCCTTGCGGCGCAGTGTCTGGCGCAGGCGCGCGGCGCCGAAGCGCGCGCCATTGCCGCGCACGTAGGCGGAAGCGGCGCGGGCATCGGAAAGCAGGCCGGATTGGGCGAGTTCGGCGAGCACGGCTTCGATCTCTTCTTCGGTTCCCAGGGGAGCGAGCTTGCGGGTCAGTTCGGCGCGCGTATGTTCGCGGCGCGCGAGCAATCGAATGGCCCGCTGCCTGAGTTCATTCACTCGGCTTCAGCGACGGCCGCGCCGGAGATTTCCGCCACGCCGACGGCGGCGCGCACCTTGTTCTCGATCTCGGCCGCCGTTTCCGGGTGCTCGCGCAGGAACTCGCGCGCGTTGTCCTTGCCCTGGCCGATCTTCTCGCCCTTGTAGGCGTACCAGGCGCCGGACTTCTCGACGATCTTGTTCTCGACGCCCAGTTCGACGATCTCGCCCTCGCGGGAGATGCCCTCGCCGTAGAGGATGTCGAAATGCGCCTCGCGGAAGGGAGGCGCCACCTTGTTCTTGACGACCTTGACCTTGGTCTCGTTGCCGATCACCTCGTCGCCCTTCTTGATGGCGCCGGTGCGGCGGATGTCCATGCGCACGGAGGCGTAGAACTTCAGCGCGTTGCCGCCGGTGGTCGTCTCGGGGTTGCCGAACATGACGCCGATCTTCATGCGGATCTGGTTGATGAAGATGACCAGGGTGTTGGTGCGCTTGATGTTGGCGGTCAGCTTGCGCAGCGCCTGGCTCATCAGCCGTGCTTGCAGGCCGGGCAGCTGGTCGCCCATCTCGCCCTCGATTTCGGCCTTCGGCACCAGGGCCGCGACCGAGTCGATGACGATGACGTCGATGCCGCCCGAGCGCACCAGCATGTCGGCGATTTCCAGGCCTTGTTCCCCGGTATCCGGCTGGGAGATCAGCAGGTCGGAGACGTTGACGCCCAGCTTGCCGGCATAGACCGGGTCGAGCGCGTTCTCGGCGTCGATGTAGGCCGCCGTGCCGCCGGCCTTCTGGATTTCGGCCACGACGTGGAGGCAAAGCGTTGTTTTGCCGGAGGATTCCGGCCCGTAGATCTCGACGACGCGGCCGCGCGGCAGGCCGCCGATGCCGAGCGCGATATCGAGGCCGAGCGAACCGGTGGAGACGACCTGGAGATCGTTCTCGATCTGGGCCGCGCCCATCTTCATGATCGAGCCCTTGCCGAACTGCTTTTCGATCTGCGCGAGGGCCGCCTGCAGCGCTTTTGCCTTGTTGTCGTCCATGTGGATTCCCTTTCCTGAGCGGGTTGATTATGGCACGGATGGCACGGATATTGCCGCCGTGGCTCGGGAAAGAATAACCGGCGCCAGGCTTACCAGATGAGCCACCAAAACTCATGCTTTTCCTTACCGATTTTCCCAGGCTTTCGTAATAGACTTTCGGGTTCCTAGGCGGTTGGGACCGCGAACTTGTCCTTCCGGAGGTAATCAATGGGTTTTGCCGATCTGAGCGTCAAAGGGAAGCTTCTGGCCGGGTTTGGGCTGCTGCTTGCCCTCACCGTCGTCGTCAGCGCCGTGGCCCTGGTCAAGATGGGCCATGTCGAGGAACGCATGGGCGACATCATGGACGTCCGCTATCCGAAGGCGCACCTGGCGAACGAGACCGTCAAGAACGCCTCCGAGGTCGGCCGGCTGGTGCGCAGCGCGATCCTGGCCGAAGACCCGAAGGAAGCCGAAGCCGACATCCAAAAGGTCGAGCAGCTGCGCAAGGCGAACACCGAAGCCCTGGAGAAGATCAAGGCCATGGGGCTGGCGGCGGGAACCAAGGGGGCCGAGCTGTACGAGAAGAACATCGCCCTGCGGGCGACGCTTTCGAGCAAGTACGAGCCCCTGTACGCCTTCGTTCGCAAGAACGACGTCGCCGGTGCGAAGGCCTACCTGAAAGCCGAATGGATCCCGGCGAACAACGCCTACATGGCGGCGGCCGAGGAATACTCGGCCGAGAACGAGGCCAAGATGGGGGAGGCGCGCCAGGAAGCCGAAGGGCATTTCCGGAGCGCGCGCATCGCCCTGGTGGCCACCCTGCTCGTCGCCGTGGCGGTGGGCATCGGCATTGCGCTGGCGATCTCCGGCAACCTTGCGGTGCGCATCGGCGAGGCATCCCGCATCGCCGCCCGCATCGCGACCGGCGACCTGCGTCCTTCGCCCTCCAACGCGGCGTCCTCTGCCGACGAAGTCGGGCAACTGCTCGCCGCGCTCGAGAACATGCGGGACGGCCTCGTGCATACCGTGAGCGAGATCGTCGCCGAGGCGCAGAGCGTAGCCGCTTCCGCGGGCCAGCTGTCGACGGCGGCGCAGCAGGTGGCCGTGAGTACCGAGCGTCAGTCGCAGTCGACGTCCTCGGCCGCGGCGGCCGTCGAGCAGATGACCGTCTCGATCGACCATGTCGGCTCCAGCGCCGACGACGCCAGCCGGCGCGCCACCGATGCCGGCAACATGGCCGTGTCGAGCGGCGGCGAGGTGCAATCGGCGTCGCGGCAGATCATGGAAGTGTCGTCCAGCGTCGAGGACTCGGCGCAGCGCATCCAGGCGCTGTCGGACAAGGTCCAGGAGATCGGCAACATCACCACGGTGATCCGCGAGGTGGCCGACCAGACCAACCTGCTGGCGCTGAACGCCGCCATCGAGGCGGCGCGCGCCGGCGAGCAGGGGCGCGGCTTCGCCGTCGTGGCCGACGAGGTGCGCAAGCTGGCCGAGCGCACCACGCTGTCGGTGCAGGAGATCACCTCGATGATCGGCGCGATCCAGGAGGGCGCGACCGCCGCGGTCGCCAGCATGGCATCGAGCCGCGAGGTGGTCACCGGCGTGGTGGCGGCAGCCGGGCATGCCGGCGAATCGATGAACAGCATCCGCAGCGCCACCGAAACCGTGCAGCAGTCGGTGCTGGCGATCTCGGACGCCCTGCGGGAGCAGCGCTCGGCCTCGACGGAACTGGCGCGCAACGTGGAGTCGATCGCGCAGATGTCGGAGGAGAATTCCGCCGCGGTCGCCTCGGTCGCGGATACGGCGCGCCAGCTGTCGGACGTCTCGGCCAAGCTGCAGGCCAGCATCCAGCACTTCAAAGTCTAGCCAGCAGACCCTCCAGGGCGTGGATCGCCGACTGGCGGCGCACCGCCTCGCGGTCGCCGTCGAAGCGGCGGCGCTCGGACTGCGGCGCTTCGCCGCGCCGGCACCAGCCGAAGCAGACCGTGCCGACCGGCTTCTCGGGCGTGCCGCCGGTCGGTCCGGCAATGCCGGTGATGGCGAGCGCCACGGCGGCATTCGAGTGCGCGATGGCGCCCGCCGCCATTTCCCTGGCCGTCTCCTCGCTGACCGCGCCGTGCGCGGCGAGCGTCTCCGGCTTCACGCCCAGCATCTCGGTCTTCGCCTGGTTCGAGTAGGTGACGAAGCCGCGCTCGAACCAGGCCGAGCTGCCGCCTGTATGGGTGACGATCTGGGCGGCCCAGCCGCCGGTGCAGGATTCCGCGGTCGAAAGCAGAAGCGAGCGCTCGCGCAGGGCGGCGCCGATGCGCCGGGAGAGCTCTGCGAGGTCGGCGTCCATCAGAGCACGCGGTCGAGCACGGCCTTGAACGCCGCCAGGGTGAACACCGTGTAGGCCGCGGCGACGACGTCGTCCATCATCACGCCGAAGCCGTTCTTGACCTCGGTGTCGAACCAGCGGGCCGGCGGCGGCTTGACGATGTCGTAGAAGCGGAACCAGAGGAAGGCGGCCAGCTGCCAGAAGATCTGCTGCGGCGCCACCAGCAGCGCAGCCCAGAAGGGCACGATCTCGTCCCAGACGATGGAGCCGTGGTCGACGATGCCGAGGTGGCGCCCCGTGACGTGGCAGGCCCAGACGCCGAAGGCGAACACCACGGCGAGAAAGGCCGCGAACTGCAGGTCGCCCGGATAGGCGAGGCGCAGCAGCGGATAGGTGGCCCAGGCGAACAGGGTGCCCGCGGTGCCCGGCGCGAAGCGCGACAGCCCGCTGCCGCAGCCGCACGCGACGAAGTGCGCGGGGTGGGACAGCAGGAAGGCGATCGGGGGCGGGACGCTTTTCTTGATCTGCATGGGCGCAACCTATCCTAGGAACCGAAGTGGTCGAAGCCGCGGCGCTGCTGCTCCATCGGCCGGCCGTTCTCGAGCAGCCGCAATTGGCCGGGCGCCCCGGACTCGATGCTTCCGATGCAAGTGAGCGCCAACCGGAGCGACGCGGCGAGCGCCTCGACCTCGGCATGGCGCGCGGCCGGTGCGGTGAAGGCGAGTTCGTAATCGTCGCCGCCGGCCAGCAGGCAATCGCGCGCCAGCGGGCTGTCGTCGCCGAATGCCAGCGCGACGGCCGGGAGCCGCTCGAAGTGGACGACGGCGGCCGCCTCCGACTCCTCCAGGATGTGCCCGAGGTCGGCCAGCAGCCCGTCGGAAACGTCGATCGCGGCGGTCGCCAGGCCGCGCAGCGCCAGCCCGAGCGCGACACGCGGCTGCGGGCGGTGCAGCGCGGCGAGGCAGGCAGTGAGTGCCGGCTCTTCCAGCGCGCACCGTCCTTGCAGGTGGGCGAGACCGAGGGCGGACAGCCCGGGCTGGCCCGACACCCAGATCTCGTCGCCCGGCCGCGCACCGGAACGCAGCAGCGCCTGGCCCTGGGGCACTTCGCCGAAGATCGTCACGCAGAAGTTGCGCGGGCCCTTGGTGGTGTCGCCGCCGACGACATCCACGCCGAAGGCGTCGGCGCATTCGAAGAAGGAGCCGGCGAAGGCCGCGACCCAGGACTCGGTGGCGGCCGGCAGCGCGGCGGCCAGCAGCGCCCAGCGCGGCGCGGCGCCCATGGCAGCCATGTCGGAGACGTTGACCGCCAGGGTCTTCCAGCCGAGGTCCGCCGGATCGGCGTTGGGCAGGAAGTGGGTGCCGGCCACCAGCATGTCGGTGGAGATCACGAGCTCCATGCCGGGCGAGGGCTGCACGATGGCGCCGTCGTCGCCGACGCCGCGCACGGTGTGGCGCGTCGGCCGCCTGAAATACTTGTCGATGAGCTCGAATTCGGAGGGCACGGCTGCCGTCCGGCGGCGCTCAGCGCGCCTGCGTCTCGTGGGGCCGCAGCTCCGGCGCCAGCTTGTCGAGCACGCCGTTGACGAACTTGTGGCCATCGGTGCCGCCGAAGGTCTTCGCCAGCTCGATCGCTTCGTTGATGACGACGCGGTAGGGCGTCTCGGGATGGGACTTGAGCTCGCAGGCGCCGAGCAGCAGGATGCCGCGCTCGATCGGCGAGACCTCCTCCCACTTGCGGTCGATGTGCGGGGCGAGCACTTCGCGCAGTTCCGCCTCGCCGTCCAGCGTATCGCGCAGCAGCGCCTGGTAGAGCCCGACGTCGCCCTTCTCGAAGCCGGCCACGCCGGCGGCCTGAGCCTCGATGCCCGGCAGGTCCTGCCCGGCCACCAGGTGCTGGTAGAGGCCCTGGACCACGAACTCGCGGGCGCGGCGCCGCGGCGACTTATTTCCGCTCATTGACCGCCTTCAGCAGGTTGGCCATCTCGATGGCGGCCTGGGCCGCCTCGGTGCCCTTCTGGACCATGCGCACCAGCGCCTGGTCGTCGTTCTCGGTGGTCAGCACGGCGTTGGCGATCGGCACGCCGGTCTCGAGCTGGACTTCGCTGATGCCGCGCGCCGATTCGTTGGAGACGATCTCGAAGTGGTAGGTCTCGCCGCGGATGACGGCGCCGAGCGCCACCAGCGCGTCGTAGCGGCCGCTCTGCGCCATGGTGAGCAGCACCAGCGGCAGTTCGAGCGCGCCGGGCACGGTCGCCAGCGTGACGTCGCCGGGTTCGACGCCGAGGCGCTTGAGCTCGGCGCAGCAGCCGGACATCAGGCCCTCGCCGATGTCCTGGTTGAAGCGGCTCATGACCACGCCGATGCGCAGTCCGCGGCCGCTCAGGTTGGGTTCGATTTCAACGATGTCTTTGCACGGCATGGCGTTTCCTCACGCTTCTTCGGGGGGCAGGTAGCCGCAGATCTCGAGACCGAAGCCGGCCATGCTGGGGATCTTGCGCGGGCTGGCGAGCAGGCGCATCTTGGCGACGCCGACTTCGCGCAGGATCTGCGCGCCGATGCCGTAGATGCGCGGGTCCCACTTAGCGGCCGGGCGGGTCTTGGGGTCGTCCTCGGCCTTCAGCAGGGCGACCAGGTCGTCGCTCGAACCCTTGCCGTGCAGCAGCACGATGACGCCCTTGCCGCGCTTGCCGATGGTCTTCATCGCCTGGTCGACGCTGAAGCTGTGGCGGCGGCTGGCGCAGTCGAGGAAGTCGAGCACCGAGATCGGCTCGTGCACGCGCACCAGCGTTTCCTCGTCGGGGCGGATGTCGCCGCAGGACAGCGCCAGGTGCACGTCGCCGCTGGTCTTGTCGGCGAAGGCGCGCAGGCGGAAGCTGCCGTGCGTGCAGGAAATCTCCTTGTCGGCCACGCACTCGACCAGCTTCTCGTTCTCGCTGCGGTAGTGGATGAGGTCGCGGATGGTGCCGATCTTGAGGCCGTGCTGCCTGGCGAACTCGATCAGCTCGGGCAGGCGCGCCATGGTGCCGTCGTCGTTCATGATCTCGCAGATCACGGCCGACGGCTCGCAGCCCGCCATGGCGGAGAGATCGCAGCCGGCTTCGGTATGGCCGGCGCGCACCAGTACGCCGCCGTTCTGCGCCATCAAGGGGAAGATGTGCCCGGGCTGGATGATGTCCGAGGGCTTGGCGTTCTTCGCCACGGCAGCCTGCACCGTGCGGGAGCGGTCGCCGGCCGAGATGCCGGTGGTGACGCCCTCGGCGGCCTCGATGGAAAGCGTGAAGGCGGTGCCGTGCGGCGTCTTGTTGTCGCGCACCATCAGCGGCAGGTCGAGCTGGCGGCAGCGCGCCTCGGTCAGCGTCAGGCAGATCAGTCCGCGGCCGAACTTGGCCATGAAGTTGATGGCCTCCGGCGTCACGTGGTCGGCGGCCAGGACGAGGTCGCCCTCGTTCTCGCGGTCTTCCTCGTCGACGAGGATGACCATCTTGCCGGCGCGCATGTCGGCAACGATGTCGGTGATGGGGCTGATGCTCATGGGTCGGGCGGAAAGCGGGTTGATCGAACCGCGCATTCTACCCTGTGCGCGGGTGTCCGTCCCCGCAAGCCCCGGCGCAAGCGCGTCAGAGCCGGAAGCGCTCCACCGTGGCGCCCAGTTCGCGCGCCAGCTGTTCCATGTGCGCCACCTCGTCGGCCACCTTGGCGGCGTCCTGCGCGGTGTCCTCCGACTTGCGCGCCACCGTCTCGACGTTGCGCGCGATGTCGCTGCCCGCGGCGTTCTGCTCGCGCAGGGAAAGGGCGATCGCCTGCATCTGCGTCGTCAGTTCCTCCGCGCCCTTGCTGATGGTGTGCGTGGCCGTCTGCGCCTCGTCGGCGAGCTTCACGCCCTGCTCGACCTGGGCGTTCACCGCCTGCATCGACTCGGCCGCCTCGGCCGAGCGCGCCTGGATGCTGCCGATCACCGTGGAGATCTGCTCGGTCGCCTTCTGCGTCCCTTCGGCGAGCTTCCGCACCTCGTCGGCGACCACGGCGAAGCCGCGCCCCGCTTCGCCCGCGCGCGCGGCCTCGATGGCGGCGTTGAGCGCCAGCAGGTTGGTCTGCTCGGCCAGCCCCTGGATGACGCGCACGATCTCGCTGATGTTGCCCGCTTCGCCCGCCAGCGCATGCACGACCTGCGCCGATTCGCCGACGCGCTCGGCGATCTTGCGCATCTCGGAGGTGGCCTCGGAAATGACTTGGCCGCTCAGCTTCGACTGCTCGTGCGCCTGCTGGGCGAACTGCTGGACCTCGGCGGCATTGCCGTCGGCGACGGTGAGGCTGGTATGCAGCTGCTCGATCGCCGCGGCGATGGAGTTGGCGGAGGATGACTGTTCCTGGGCGCTGACCCCGCTGTTGCGGGCGGCGCCCGACAACGTGGACGCGCGGCTGCGCAGCTCCTCGGCGGCGTGGCGGACGGCGCCGATCATCCCCGAGAGGGCGGCCCGCATGGTTTCCACCGAATGCAGCATGGCGCCGATCTCGTCCTCCCGGGCGGTGGTGACGGGACGCGAGAGATCGCCGTCGGCGATGCCGGCGATGACGCTGCGCGCGGTCTCGAGCGGGGTGCCCACCTGGCGTCCGAACAGCCAGGCGATCAGGGCGATCATGACGATTGCCTGGAACACCAGGACCATCATCAGGCCGCCCACCATGGTGCGGCCGCTGCGCGTCAGCTCCTCCATGTAGCTGCCGCCGGCGATGATCCAGTTCCAGCTCGCCACGTGGCGGAACGCCGCGACCTTTTCCTTGGCGCTCTCGTTCGGATTGGCCCAGCGGTAATGGACGATGCCGCTCTTCTGCTCCAGCATGGTCTTGAACAGCGGCTGGCCGTCGGCGTCCTTGATCTCGAGGCCGTTCTTGCCCTCCAGCGAAGGATGGGCGACGAAGAGGCCGTTGCGCTCGCCGGGGGAGGCGTCGATGACGTAGAAATAGCCGGTCTCGCCGATCTTCAGCGAAGCCAGCTGCGCCTTGAAGGCGGCAAGGCGCTCGGTGAGGTCGTAGCCGACGGCGATGACGCCCGCCACCTGCTGCTGGTCGTCCTTGACCGGGTGGTAGAGGGCCATGAAGGTCTTGCCCTGCACGTTGTTGATGCTCAGGTTGTCCTCGCCCTTCATCGCCGCGGCATAGGCGGGGTTCTTGTGGTCGAGCGGGATGCCGACGGCGCGGCTGCCGTCCGGCTTCTTGACCGTCGAGGAGACGCGCACGAAATCGTCGCCGTCGCGGGCGAAGATCGAGCAGACGCCGCCGACGATCGCCGAGACCTGGTCGCAGGCGTAGTGGTTGCCGGTCAGCGGGCCGTTGGCCGCGCGCAGCATCGGCGCCGTGCGGTCGCCCACCTGGATGCGATCGGACGGATGTAGCGAGTAGGGGGCGGGCGCCAGCTGGGCGAGGCCCTTGAGCGCGGCACCGAGGCCGCGCTCGGCGTCCTTGTGCAGCGAATTGAGCGACGCCTCGAGCATGCCCAGCTGCGCATCGAGGTTGGTCAGCATCGCCTCTTCAGAGGCGGCAGACGACGTGCGCCAGGTGAATATGCCGGTAAGCGTGGTGCCGGCCAGGAAGACGACGACGAGGATGAGGATGAACTGCGCGGACAGACGCTTGCGGACGATCACGGCAAACCCTTTCATGCGGCGCTTTTCGGGGCTCCGGGCCGGGCGGGCCCCGGCGCGAATGCCGCACCATGATAAGGGAAATTTTGCCGGATGGTTATTGCGGCAGCATGCGCTCGACGTAGCGCGCGATCAGGTCAACCTCGAGATTGACCTTGCTGCCCGGCTGCAGGCGCTTGAGCGTGGTGATCGCGACAGTGTGCGGGATCAGGTTGATCGAGAAGCGGCGGCCCTTGACGCGGTTGGTGGTCAGCGACACGCCGTCGACCGTGATCGAGCCCTTGCGCGCGATGTACTTCGCCAGTTCCTTGGGCGCCTTGATGACCAGTTCGTGCGATTCGCCGATGGGCTCGAACTTCTCCACCTCGCCGACGCCGTCGACGTGGCCCGAGACCAGGTGGCCGCCGATGAAGTCCGACAGGCGCATCGCCTTCTCGAGGTTCACCTCGGCGCCTTCGGCATCGAGGCCGACGGTGCAGTTGAGGGTCTCGCGCGAGACGTCGATCTGGTAGCTGCTGCCCTTCTTGGCGATCACCGTCAGGCAGACGCCCTGGTGCGCGATGGAGTCGCCGATGGCGACGTTGGCCAGCCCCAGCTTGGGGGCGGCGACGGTGAGGCGCACGCCGTCCTCGAGGGGCTGCACGCGCGTGATCTTGCCGGTGGCGGTGATGATGCCGGTAAACATGGGATTCCCCTTGGTGTTCTTGTTCAGGAGCGGCCGGCCGCGTCGAGCGTGGGCAGGAACTGCTCGGGCGGCTGGTAGCCGACGACGCGCAGGCGCTCGATCTCGCGCCCGTTCTGGTCGAAGAAGATGATGCCCGGCGGGCCGAACAGGCCGAAGCGCTTGAGGAGCTGAGCGTCGTCGGCCGAGTTGGCGGTGACGTCGGCCCGCAGCAGCACGAAGTCCTTCATGCGTGCCGCGACCTTCGGATCGACGAAGGTGAAGTTGTCCATTTCCTTGCAGGAGACGCACCAGTCGGCGTAGAAGTCGAGCATCACCGGCCTGCCGGCGGCCTTGATGCGCGCGTCGAGTTCGGCGGTGCTCCTGACGCGCTCGAACGCCGGCGCGGCGCTGGCCGCCGCCTCGCGGTTGCCGCCGCCCAGGAAGGCCAGCGGCTTCAACGGGTCGCGCGAGCCGCCCAGCACGCCGGCCAGCATGGCGGCGCCGCCCAGCAGCATCAGTACGCCGACGCCCTTCCACAGCCGATGCCAGCCCGTGGCGTGCGAGGGCAGGGGGTCGAGCGCATGCACGAACATCGCCGGCACGATCAGCAGCACGGCCCAGCCGAGCATCTGCGCCCAGACCGGAATCACCGGCGAAACCATCCAGAGGGCGACGGCAAGCATCACCACGCCGAAGAACTTCTTGACCGCCTCCATCCACGGGCCGGCCTTCGGCAGGAAGGAGCGCGAGAAGACGCCGACCACCAGCAGCGGCACGCCCATGCCGAGCGCCATGGCGAACAGCGCGGCGCCGCCGAGCCGTGCGTCGCCGGTCTGCGCGATGTAGAGCAGCGCGCCGGCCAGCGGCGCGGCGACGCAGGGCCCGACGATCAGGGCCGACAGCGCGCCCATCAGCGCGATCGCCGGCAGCGAGCCGCCCTGGCGGTTGGCCTTCTCGGACAGGCGGCTTTGCAGGGCGCTCGGCAGCTGCAGCTCGTAGAAGCCGAACATCGACAGCGACAGCACCACGAAGATCAGCGCGAAGCCGCCGAGCACCCAGGCGTTCTGCAGTGCGTTCGACAGCAGCGTCCCCGAGTAGCCGGCGGCCACGCCCACCAGCGCGTAGGTGACCGCCATCCCGAGCACGTAGGCTGCCGACAGCACGAAGGCGCGCAGGTGCGTGACCGCGTGGCCGTGGCTGACGATGATGCCGGACAGGATCGGCACCATCGGGAACACGCAGGGGGTGAAGGACAGCAGCAGGCCGAAGCCGAAGAAGCTGGCGAGCACCAGCCAGAAGCTGCCCTGGCGGAAGATCATGGCGATGCGCGAGGATTCGTCGCCGGACGCGCCGGCCGCGGGCGCCGCGCCGGGCTTCGATGCCTGGGGCAGCGGCTCGGCCATGGCTGCGAGCTTGATCGTCGCCTCCTGGGTCAGCGGCGGGTAGCAGACGCCCTCGTCCCAGCAGCCCTGCGAGGTGCCCTTCAGCGTGAAGCCGGCGCCGCCGCCGCTCTCGACCGGGATGGCGATCTTGAGGTCGCCGCGATAGGTCTCGATCTTGCCGAAGAACTCGTCGTCCTTGATCTTGCCGGCGGGGAATTTCGGCGTGCCGAGCTTGACGCTGGCCGGGACCGCCTCGAACTGGATCTTGTCGCGGTACAGGTAATAGCCGTCGGCGATCATCCATTCCGCTTCGATGGTCTTGTCGTCGAGGGCGCGCGCCGAGAACTGGTAGGCCTGCGCGGGATCCATCGGCTCGTGTGCGGCGTAGCCGGCGGCCGCGGCCAGCGAGAGCAGCGCGGCAAGGAGGAAGCGGATCAGCATGAGGACGAGTTGTCGGCGGCCGTCTCGGCCGCCACCCAGGCAAGGTAGTCGGGAAGCCCGCGCGCCACCGGCAGGGCGACGATCTCGGGCAGTTCGTAGGGATGCGCCGCGCGGATGGCGGCCTCCAGGTCGCCGTAGCGTTCGGCCGTGGTCTTGATCAGCAGCGGCACTTCCTCCGCCTCCTCGACCTTGCCCAGCCAGCGATAGACCGAACGGCAAGGCGCCAGGATGTTAACGCAGGCGGCCACCCGCAGCTCGACGAGGCGGGCGGCGAGCGTCCGGGCCGATGCGGCGTCCGGCAGCGTGGTGATGGCGACCAGGGTTTCCATGGCTCGCCGATTCTACCCGAGCGCCCCGGCGTTCCCTGGAAACGCCGGCCTCCGGGCGCCCTTATCGCCGGATCGGCCCGAAAACCTCTTCCCTAGAATCGAGGGATCAGGCCAAGCCAGCCGACTGGACATGGACGAACGCGAGCGCATCCTGCATGAAGCCGCCGAATGGCAGGTCAGGGAAAAGACCGAGGCAGCGCTGACGGCCGACGCGCAGCGCCGCATCCGCGGCGACGCCGCCACGCTGGAAGCCACGCGCAAGCGCATCGAGGCCGAAGCCAACCTGCGCAAGCAGGCCATCTTGCGGGCCGACGCCGACGCCGAGGCCGAGCGGCTGGCGCGCGACAAGCTCGACATCGCCCGCCAGGCCATCGAGCAGCACCGCCTGCTGGAACAGGCCGAGAACGAGGCGACGACCGTCGCGCGCATCCGCGCCAACACCGAGCGCACGCTGGCGGCCCAGGAGCAGGCGCGCGCCGAGGTCGACCGGGCGCGCGAACTGGCCGCCCTTGCCCGCATCCAGGCGGAGAACGAAATCGCCCAGCAGACGCGGCGACACGCCGAGGCGGAAGCGGCCGCGCGCGCGCAGGCGGAGGCGGCGCTGGCGGCGGAACGTGCCGCCGAAGCCGCGGCGGCGCAGAGCCTGGCCGCCGTCAAGCTGCGCGACGAGGAATGGCGAGCGAAGCGCGAGGCGGCCCTGGAAGCGGCGCGGGCCAAGCGCTCGCGCTGGGCAATGACGCTTGCCCGGCTGCGTTATCCGCGGTGGTGGTCGGCGGCCGCGGCGGCGCTGCTGGTCGGTGTGGGAATCGGCGCGTGGCTGATGGGGTCTGGCCGGCTGGATGGCCTGGAGACTGCGTTGTTCGCCGATGGTCCGGGAATCGATCTGCATCTGCGGCTCGAGCGTTCGCTGCTGCGCTGACGGAGCGCGATCGGGCCGAAATCGGGGACAGACCCCGTTTTCCCTAGGACAGCAGGCGCCGGCGCGTCAGGACGATGGCGACGGCAAGCGCCACCGCTGCAATGCCGCCGAGCACGGCGACGTGCAGCCAGGCGGCATCCGGCACGGCTCCCGACAGCAGCGGCCGGATCAGCTGTACCGAATGGGAAAGCGGCAGCACCTGCGCCGCCCACTGCACGCCCTGCGGCAGCTGCTCGATCGGGAAGAAGACGCCGGAGAGCAGCATCATCGGCGTGATCAGCAGCGTGAAGTAGTACATGAAGAAGTCGTAGGACGGGGCCAGCGCCGTGATGATCAGGCCCATCGCGGCGAAGCACAGGCCGGTGAGGAAGATCGCCGGCAGCGCCCACAGCGCCAGCGGCGAATGCACGAAGCCGAGCAGCGCGATCACCACCAGGATGGCGGCGCCCGAGAGCGTGGCCTTCGCCGCCGCCCACAGCCATTCGCCGGCCACCACGTCGTCGAGCGAGACGGGGGCGTTCATGATCGCCTCCCAGGTCTTCTGCACGTGCATGCGCGAGAAGCCGGAGTAGAGCGCCTCGAAGGAGGCGGCATTCATGGTCGACGAGCAGACCGTGCCGGCGGCGAGGAACACGATGTAGGGCACGCCGCCCACTTGCGGCAGCAGCCCGCCGAGGCCGTAGCCGAGGCCGAAGAGATAGATCATCGGGTCGGCGAGGTTGCCGAGCACCGAGGGAATCGCCAGCTTCCGCCATACCAGAAAGTTGCGCTGCCAGACGGCCAGCGCGCGGCGCGAAAGTTGCGGAGCGAAGAAGATGCTCATCAGTCCCTCAGCTCCCGTCCCGTCAGCTTCAGGAATACGTCCTCGAGGTTCGCCGGGCGGTGCAGCGTGCGCAACTGCGGCCGTTGCTC
>DASVZD010000049.1:0-5074 GCA_036391815.1 Rhodocyclaceae bacterium | reverse complement strand
GGTCGGCGCCATCAGGGCCGCCTGGTAGCCGGCCTCCGCCGCCTGCAGCATCGCCAGCGCCGCCACCACGGTCTTGCCGCTGCCGACGTCGCCCTGCAGCAGCCGCTGCATCGGGTGGGCGGCGGCGAGGTCGGCGGCGATCTCGCGCCACACGCGCTGCTGCGCGCCGGTAAGTTGGAAGTGCAACTGCTCGAGCAGGCGGCCGGTCAACGCGCCGGTGGGCCGCAGCGGCGGCGCCCCGCGCGCGCGCCGCGCCGCATAGGCGCAGCGCAGGGAGAGTTGCTGCGCCAGCAGCTCGTCGAAGGCGATGCGCCGCCAGGCCGGATGGCTGTGCGCCTCCAGGTCGGCCAGCGAAATCTCGGGCGGCGGCTCGTGCAGGAAGCACAGGCTGTCGGCGAAGTCGGCGAGGCCGAGGCGGCGGCGGATCGCTTCCGGCAGGGTGTCGGCCAGCCCGCCGCGCTGCTTCTCGCGCTCCAGCGCGCGCAGGATGGTCCGGCGCAGCACGCCCTGCGCCAGACCCGCGGTGGTCGGATAGACGGGCGTCAGCCGATCGGGCAGCGGCTCGTCGTCGCGCACCGCATGGAAGCGCGGATGGATGATCTCGGTGCCGAAGAAGCCGCCGCGCACTTCGCCGAAGACGCGCAGCCGGGCGCCCTCGGCCAGCACCTTCTGCTGGCTCGCATAGAAGTTGAGGAAGCGCAGCAGCATTTCCCCGCTGTCGTCCGTCACGCGGGCGATCAGCTGCCGGCGCGGCCGGAAGGCGATCTCGCAGGAAGCCACCTCGACCTCGAACTGCGCCGGGACGCCGGGCGCGGCCTCGGCGATCGGCGTGATGCGCGTCTCGTCCTCGTAGCGCAGGGGGAGGTGCATGACGAGGTCCGCGTCGGAACGCAGACCCAGGCGCGCGAGTTTCTCGGCCACGCCGCCGGCCGTGGCCGGCTTTTGCTTCTTCTCAGCCAACTACCAGGACGGCATCTGCCTCGACCAGCGCGCCGCGCGGCAATTCCTTGACGCCGACCGCCGCGCGCGCCGGGTAGGGCTGGGCGACGTACTTCGCCATGGTTTCATTCACCTTGGCGAAGTTGGCGAGGTCGGTGAGGTAGATGTTGAACTTGACGGCGTCGTCGAGCGAGGCGCCGGCCGCCTCGGCGACGGCCTTGAGGTTCTCGAAGACGCGCACGATCTGCGCGTCGATGCCGTCCACCATCTGCATGGTGGCCGGATCGAGGCCGATCTGCCCCGACATGTAGATGGTATTGCCGGCCTTGACGGCCTGCGAGTAGGTGCCGATGGCGGCAGGCGCCAGCGGGGTGGAGATGATCTCGCGGCTCATCGGTTCAGGAACCCGCCTTCAGCGTGACGGCGTAATCGAGGCGCGCGAACACGTGCTGCAGGCCGCGCCGCGAGGCGTGGTTGATGATCAGCGGCGCCTGCAGGTTGGCGGAGATGCGCGAGGTCTCGTGGGGTTTGGAGAGGATCACCGCGACCGCCGCCTCGCTCGGATCCTTGAGCCCGATCTCGGCGGTCTCCTCGTCGGACAGCGAGATCTCGTAGGTAAAGCCGAACAGGCTGGGATCGGCGACGTGGAACGCCAGCGCCGGGTCGTCGATCGACTGCAGGATGAAATATTTCGCCTCTTCGCTCTGCGGCTCCAGCAAGGTATAGCGCTTGCAGTCCTCGAAGCCGAGCAGGCCGCGCGGAAATTCGATGATCGAGGACGGGTCGACCTCCAGCGTACCGAATCGGGGACTTTCGATCTTCATAGGCAGGCTCATGGAAATCAGCGTTTGATGGCTGTCAGGATACCCGTCTCCATGCCAAGTGCACGCAGTTTTTCGCGGGCGGCATCGGCTTCCTCGCGCGTCTTGAACGGGCCAACCTGGACGCGCGCCTCGATCTGGGTGGGGACGCCGGCCAGTTCCAGCTTGGCCCGCAAGTCCTCGGCGTTGGTGACGTTATTGAAAACGCCCATCTGGAGCACGTACTGGCGGCGGCTCTCGACGGCCTGGGAGAGCGGCCGCGATGCCGGCGCATGCTGGGCGATGGGGCTGGGCGGCGGCGCCGTCTTGGCGATCTCCTTCTCCGGCTCCGGCTTTTGCGGCGCCGCGACGGGCGGCGTCGGCTTCACCGCCGCGTTGCGGGGCGTCGCAGGGGGCGTCAGCGGCCTGACAGGCTTGGGCGCCGGCGGCGCCACCCCGGTGGTCCGCTCGGGCGGCGTCGGCGCGGCGGGCTTCGCTTCTTCCTTCTTCTCCGCCGCAGCCGGCTCGGCCGGCTTTTCGGCCGGTGCCGCGGCTTCCGGTTTCTCCGCGGGCTTCTCGGCCGGCGCTTCGCCGGGCTTTTCCGCGGGCTTCGCTTCGGCCGGCCCGGCTTCGGGCTTCTTCTCGGGGGTGGTCTCCTCGGCTGGCGGCGCCTTCGGCGCCGGGCCGTTGAGGGCGTCGACGAGGGCGAGGCCGCCGAGCAGCGCCACCACCACCACGCCGGCGACCGCGATGCGCGAAACGAGGCGCTTCTTCAGCGCCTCGTCGTCATGCGGCTCGGGGCTGTTCGACTCCGGGTTCTCCGCCATATTCTTCCTCTTGGTCGAAATTCTTCGGGCCGCGCGACAGCGCCCATACCAGTTCGGCCTCGCCGAGCGAGATGCCGCACCGGTCGGCGACGTCCTGCGCCGTCAAGCCGCGCTGCGCCAGGGCCATGGCGTCGGAATACTGCGGCGAAACCAGGCGCGCGGCGTTCAGGTCGGCAAGCTCGGCCCTCAGCTGGCCGACTTCCTCGCGCAGTTGCGCCACCTCCTCGCGCAGGTGCCGGATCTCCGAGTCCTGCTGGCTGCGTGCCAATTCGGCCCCGAAATCCCCCGCCGGCAACTGCGGCGCACGCACCGGAGGCGGCGGCGCGTAGGTCAGCTCCGCTTCCGGCAGATCCTCGTCGTACGCGTCGATGGTCGGGGCCACGGGCGCCGCGTCGAGGGCCGGCGCCGGGCGGCGGCTGCGCAGCCTTAGCAGTCGCAGCACCATGACCGCCAGATAGACGCCCACCAGCCCGATCACCGCCAGGACGACATCGCGCAGGCTGATGGCGTCGAAGTCCATCAGGCCCGGTCCCTGGCCGAAATGCAGCCCGCGCCGCCGCCACGGCAGGGCGCGTCGGGCATTTCCAGGAGGGTGGCGAAGGCGTCGGACATGGCTATGGCTAGGCTAATTTGCCCGATAATAGCGGCGCCCCTCTCAGGGGTAAATCCCGATCAGGCCTTTCTTTCACCCATGTTTTACGCCAAGAAGCTGTTGTCGGCCCTCGTCCTGCCGCCCGCCGGCCCCCTGCTGCTCGCCCTTTTCGGCGTCTGGCTGGCGGGGAGGCATCCGCGCACGGGTCGCGGCATCGCCGCCCTCGCGCTGCTGGCCCTGCTGGCGATGTCCTTTCCGCCGGTGGCCGAGGGACTGATGCACGGCCTCCAGGACCGGCCCCCGATCAGCGCGCAGGATCTGGCGCGCGCCCAGGCGATCGTGATTCTCGGCGGCGGCAACTACGACGGAGCCCCCGAGTACGGCACGGACACGGTGAACCGCTGGACGCTGGAGCGCCTGCGCTACGGCGCCTACCTGCAGAGGCGCTCGGGGCTGCCCATCCTCGTCACGGGCGGCGCGCCGTTCGGCGGCAAGCCCGAGGGCGAAGCGATGAAGGAGGCGATCGAGCGGGACCTGGGCGGCAAGGTCCGCTGGGCCGAATCGAAGGCCAGCGACACCGCTGAGAACGCCGCCTACTGCACGTCCCTGCTCAAGGCCGATGGCATATCGCGCATCGCGCTGGTCAGCAGCGCCTGGCACCTGAAGCGCGCCGCCCAGCTGTTCGAGCGGCAAGGCCTGGAGGTGCTGCCCGCCCCCACCGGCTTCACGACGACTTCGCCGTCGCTGTTCGAGCGCCTGCGTCCCTCGATCGGGTCATTCAGCGCCAGTTCGGAAGCGCTGCACGAATGGCTGGGCCTGCTCGTGCAGCGGCTCGCGAAATAGCTACATCTTCTCGAAGATCCCCGCCGCGCCCATGCCGGTGCCGATGCACATCGTCACCATGCCCCACTTGACGTTCTCGCGCTGCATGGCGTGGGTCAGCGTCGCCGTGCGGATGGCGCCGGTGGCGCCGAGCGGATGGCCGAGCGCGATGGCGCCGCCGAGCGGATTCACCATGGCGGGGTCCAGCTCCAGGGTCTTCATCACCGCCAGCGACTGCGCGGCAAAGGCCTCGTTGAGTTCGATCCAGCCGAGGTCCTGGTTGGTGATACCGGCCAGTGCCGCGGCGCGCGGGATGGCGGCCACCGGGCCGATGCCCATCACCTCGGGCGGCACGCCGGCCACCGCGTAACTGGCGAAGCGCGCCAGCGGCTTGAGGCTGAAGGTCCTGAGGACCTGCTCGCTGACGAGCAGCACGGCGGCCGCGCCGTCCGACATCTGCGAGCTGTTGCCCGCCGTCACCGAACCCTTCGCCGCGAACACCGGCCGCAGCTTCGCCAGCCCTTCCAGGGAACTGTCCGGGCGCGGGCCTTCGTCGGTGTCGGCCGTGCGCTGCCGGAGCTTGACCTTGCCGGTCGCCAGGTCGGGCACATGCTCGGTGAAGAGGTAGGGTGTGATCTCGTCCTTGAACTTCCCGCCCTGGATCGCGGCGACTGCCTTCCGGTGGCTGGCCACGGCGAACTCGTCCTGCTCCTCGCGCGTCACCTCCCACTGCTCGGCCACCTTCTCGGCCGTCAGGCCCATGCCGTAGGCGATCGCCAGGTTCTCATCCTTCTCGAAGATCGCCGGGTTCATGGCGATCTTGTTGCCCATCATCTGCGGCATCGCGGTCATCGATTCGGTGCCCGCCGCGACCATCACGTCCGCCTCGCCGAGGCGGATGCGGTTGGCGGCGTCGGCCACGGCCTGCAGGCCCGACGAGCAGAAGCGGTTGATGGTGATGCCGGGCACGGTATTCGGCAGCCCGGCCAGCAACAGCCCGATGCGGGCGACGTTCATGCCCTGCTCGGCCTCGGGCATGGCGCAGCCGACGATGACGTCGCCGATCAGCTTCGGATCGAGGTTCGGCGCCTGCG
>DASVZD010000048.1:0-10769 GCA_036391815.1 Rhodocyclaceae bacterium | reverse complement strand
CCGCGATCGAGGCGGCGCGCGCCGGCGAGGCGGGCCGCGGCTTCGCCGTGGTGGCCGACGAGGTGCGCAAGCTGGCGGAGAAGACCGCCGCGGCCACCGGCGAGATCGAGTCGGTGCTGGCGCAGATCCGCGACCGCGTCGCCGAGGCGGTCGCGAAGTCCGAGCACAGCATCAAGGAAATGGAGCAGAGCCGGCAGCTCTCTGCCGCCACGGGCGCCGCGCTGGAGGAGATCGTCGCCAGCGTCGCGGGCCTCACCGAGGAGATCGGCAAGGTCGCCGAGATGGCGGCCGAGCAGCAGCAGATTTCCGCGGCGGTGCTCACCCATATCCAGGATAATGAGCGGCACACCGACGAGGCGTCGGGCAACGCCTCGAACTGCAAGACGGCTTGCGAGGGACTGCGCGATCTCTCGCACAAGCTTACGGCCGAATTGTCGCGCTTCAAGATTTCCGCAGGAGTGAACTGATGGCCGTCCGCATCCGCAGCCGCTTCCACACCAAGGGCAAGCGCTCGCCGGCCGAGCTGGCGACCGTCGTCGCCATGCTGGCCTGGAAGCTGGCGATCGATTCCATCGGCCGCATGCGCAAGGCCAAGTACGACATCGACATCGGCCGGCCGTATTTCGAATTCGTCTCGGAGTTCCTGGTGTTCCTCGCCACCGCCGCGGACCGCGTTGCGCACCGCGAGCTGGACGACGAGGAGCGCATCGAATTCACTACCGCGCTGGTCACGCGCCTGTCCGAGATCGTCGAGGACAACCGCGACATGCTGTTCGACGCGGCGGAGCCCGACGCGTGCCGGCGCGACTTCGTCGGCCGCTTCAACCGCCGCGGCGCCGACTACGCGGAGTTCTCATACACGGACGGGCCCGACTTCGGCTTCCGCCGCTATTTCGCCGCCTGCCTGCGCGACGTGCTGCCCGAGAAGGACCAGCTGTGGGTGATCGACCAGGCGATGGACATCGAGGCGCCGGAAGCCATCCGCGCGCTCGAGCGCACGGCGGCGGGCCTGTTCGGCACCGGCGCCGCGGTCGCCGAAGGCCACGCCGAGCTAGAGCGCAAGAAGACCGAATGATGGCCACGCCGTTCGCGCTCGACGATGCCGCCGCCTACGCCGCCTGGCGCGAGCGCAAGCTCGACACCGCGCCGCGACGCATCGAGGACATCCTCGTCGAGGTCGACGATCCGCGCGAACTGACGCCGGCCCAGCGCGCCCGCCTGGTCGAGCTCAACGCCGTGGCCAACATGGCGATCTACACCGGCCGGACCGGCCGCGATCCCGACAAGGAGATCCCCCGCCGGCTCGGCGCCCAACTCGGGCTCACGCACATCGACAGCCATTGGCTGACCGACGCCGACGACATCTCGCCCATCTCGGTGCGCGGCGCCGAGGAGCGCGGCGAGCGGCGCGACTTCATTCCCTATACCGACAAGCCGATCAAGTGGCACACCGACGGCTACTACAACCCGCCGGAACGCACGGTACGGGCGCTGCTGCTCCACTGCGTCGAGAGCGCGGCCAGCGGCGGCGAGAACCAGCTGCTCGACCACGAAATCGCCTACATCCTGCTGCGCGACGAGAACCCGGACCACATCCGCGCGCTGTCGCAGCCCGACGCCATGACCATCCCGGGGCGGCACGAGCCCGACGGCCGGCTCGCCCGGGCCGAACAAGCGGGCCCGGTATTCTCGGTCGATGCGCGCGGCTTCCTGCACATGCGCTACACGGCGCGCGCAGTGAACATCGTCTGGCGCGACGACGCGGCGACGCGGGCGGCGGTGGCGGCGCTGGCCCGCATCCTGGCGGAGCCGACGCCCTGGACGCTGCGCGGACGGCTCGAGCCGGGCATGGGCCTGGTGTCGAACAATGTCCTTCACGATCGCAGCGGTTTCACCGAGACGCCGGCACGCCGCCGCCTGCTCTACCGGGCCCGGTATTACGAGCGTATAGCGGCGTGATGGGTATAATCGGGCGCTGACTCATTCGTCGCGGACCGTTTGTGGCCACACTGACCGTCGAAGTCCAACGCAAGCTGGGCACCGCCGTGGAGCGCATGCCCGCTTTCCCGCAGAGCGTGCAGAAGATCCTGGATTTGACCCGGGACATCAATTGCCTGCCGAAGGACCTCGTCGTCGTCATCGAGAAGGATCCGGTGATGACCATGAAGATCCTCAAGGTCATCAATTCCGCCTACTACAGCCTGCCGTCCAAGATCACTTCGGTAAGCCAGTCGGTCGTCTATCTCGGCCTCAACACCATCAAGAACCTGGCGCTGTCGATCGCCGCGGTCGGCATGCTGCCGCGCTTCAACACCTCGGGCTTCGACATCCAGCGCTACCTGCTGCATTCGCTGACGACCGCCGCGGTGGCGCGCCAGGTCGCGGTGACATACGCGCGCGGCCAGCTCGACCCGGGCGACGCCTATATCGCCGGGCTGCTGCACGACTTCGGCAAGGCGGTGATGGCGCAGTTCATGTCCCACGAATTCCACGAGGCGCTGGCCGTCGCGCAGGAAAGCGACGTTCCGCTGCATGAAGCCGAACTGCAGGTGATCGGCGCCGACCACGCGCTGGTCGGCTCGATGCTGGCCACCAAGTGGCAGTTCCCGGCGCACCTGATCGCCTGCATCCGCGACCATCACAATCCGGAGGCCGAACAGACGCCGCTGATGGACTGCGTGCGCGTCGCCGACCAGATCTGCCGCAAGCTTTCGTTCGGCGAGGCCGGCAATCCGTGGCGCGAAGGCGAGACCATCGTCGCGCCGCAACGCTTCGGCTCCTTCGAGGCGGTCATCGAGGCGCTGGGCGATCTCGAGAAGATCGTCTCCGACGCCCAGACCTTCGCCCAGGTATGAAGATCAAGTTCTGGGGCGTCCGCGGCTCGATCGCCTCCCCGGGGCCGCGCACCGTGCGCTACGGCGGCAACACCACGTGCATCGAGGTGCGCACCGACGACAACTCCCTGATCGTGCTCGACGGCGGCACCGGCATCTTCCAGCTGTCGCAGACGCTGTTCAAGGAGATGCCGCTGACGTCGAACATCTTCATCACCCATACCCACTGGGACCACATCCAGGGCCTGCCTTTCTTCATCCCGATCTTCGTGCCGGGCAACAAGATCCGCATCCACGGCGCCTACGACATCGTCTCGGGCAGCGGCATCGAGCAGGTGATGAACGTCCAGCTCCAGTACAGCTATTTCCCGGTGCGGGAGGCGGAACTCAAGGCGGCGCTCGAATACGAGACGCTGACGGTCGGCGAGCCCGTCGCCGTGGGCGACGCCACGGTGACGAGCGTGATGCTCAACCATCCGGTGGTGAACCTCGGCTATCGCGTCGACTGCAACGGCAAGTCGATGTTCTTCACCGGCGACCACGAGCCCTGGTACAACATCTACGAGCCGTCCGATGCCGAGTACGCCGAGTACCAGCGCATCGTGGACGAAAAGCAGGACGCGATGGTCGAGTCGATCCGCGGCGTCGACCTGCTGATCGCGGATTCCTCCTATACCGCGGCCGAGTATCCCTCGAAGCGCGGCTGGGGCCACGGCACCTTCGATTCCACCATCGCCCTCGGGCGCCGCGCGGGAGCCGGGAAGGTCGTCTGCACCCACCACGAGCCGACCCGTTTCGACGACGACCTCGAGAAGGTGTTCGCCGAGGCGCTGCAGCGCAATGAGGTCGGCGCCGGCGACCCCGAAGTGGTGCTCGCCCGCGAGGGCCTGGAAATCATCCTCTGACCAGGCGGCCGGCAGTGCCTTTGTGCACTGCAGCAGTATACTGAAGCCGTCACGGCGGCCTGCGGCCGGCTGGCGTCCGGACATGACGAGGAAAGCGAGATGACCGAAGCGAAGACCCGCGAGGAACTGGAGCAATTCCTGCGCGAGAACGTGGCCCTGTTCAGCGGCTTCGATCCCGCCGCCATTGCGGAGATCGCCGCCCTGTCGACCCTGCGGACCTTCGAGGGCAACGAGGCGATCGTCGAATGCGGCGAGGAGGGGCGCTTCATCGGGGTGCTGGTCAGCGGCCATGCCGAGATCTCGGTGGCGGACCAGACCGGCGGCCGCGTCGTGATCAACCAGATCGCGGCCGGCGAAGTCTTCGGCGAGATGTCCGTGCTGACCGGGGACCGCACGGTGGCGGACGTGATTGCCGGCAACCGCTGCTTCGTGCTGCTGATCCCGCAGGACACCGTCAGCAGCCGCATCCTGGTCAATCCCCGGGCGATCACCTACCTGGCCAAGCTGCTGGCGGATCGCACCCGCGCCCAGGCGGTGGACCTGACCAGCAGCCAGTTGCATGCCCACGCCGTGGCGCAGTCCGAGGACCCCTACGCGCTGAGCCTGAAGACCGAGGTGCCGGGCAGGATCCTGGCCCTCAACTTCGGCCTGTCGCAGATCCACTTCGGCGTCTACGACACCCAGGACGATCGCCGCGACGTCCATGGCGTGATCGATGCGTCGGGAACCGCGGCGCACATCGCCATCGAGGCCGGCGGCAGGACGTTCCGGCGCGAACGCCCGCTGTTCCCGGCCGCGGAATTCTTCCAGGTGCTGTTCGAATCGATGCAGCTGCTCGACGACGGCTTCCTGTTCACGCCCTTCGAGGTGGTCGCCGTCGGCCATCGCGTCGTCCATGGCGGCGCCAAGTTCTCAAGCTCCGCCATCATCACGCCGCAAGTGATCGCTGACATAGAGGCGCTGTCCGCGTTCGCGCCGCTGCACAATCCGCACAACGTCGAAGGCATCCGGGCGGCCATGGCCTTCTTCCCCGACGTGCCGCACGTCGCCGTGTTCGACACCGCCTTCCACCACAGCCTGCCGCCCTACGCCTACCTCTACGGCCTGCCCTACGACTACTACAAGAAGGAAGGCATCCGCCGCTACGGCTTCCACGGCACCTCGCACCGCTACGTCTCGCTCAGGGCGGCGGAGATGCTCAAGCGGCCGCTGGGCGAACTCGAGATCATCTCCTGCCATCTCGGCGTCGGCGCCTCGGTCTGCGCCATCGACCACGGCCGCTCGGTCGACACCACGATGGGCATGACCCCGTCCGACGGCCTCATCATGCCGAGCCGGTCGGGCAGCGTCGATCCGGCCGTGATGATCCACCTGGCCGAGCACTATCGGATGGACCCCGAGGCGCTCGGGAAGCTGATCAACGCCGAGAGCGGACTGAAGGGCATCTCCGGCATCTCGGCCGACATCCACGAGATCGAGGCGGCGGCCGAGGAAGGCCACCACCGCGCGCTGCTGGCGCACAAGGCGTTCTGCTACCAGGTGCGCAAGAGCATCGGCGCCTATGTCGCGGCGATGGGCGGCGTCGACGTCCTCGCCTTCACCGGCGACATCGGCGAGAGCAGCCCGCTGGTGAGGAGCCTCGCCTGCCAGGGTCTCGCCTACATGGGCATCAAGCTCGACGACGGCAAGAACGCGGCGGTCGGGGCGCGCACCGACGCGGTGATCTCGACCGACGACTCCCCGGTCAAGATCCTGGTCGTCGCCAACAACGACGAGCGCCTGCTGGCCTGGGAAGCCCTGCGCGCCATCGAGCGCAACCGCATAACGCTGGCGATCAAGGGCCAGGCGGAGGCGCCGATCCCGATCGAGGTCTCGGCGCACCACGTGCACCTGTGCCAGGCCGACGTCGAGCGCCTGTTCGGGCCCGGCCACCAGCTGACCCCCGAGCATGAGCTGTCGCAGCCCGGCCAGTTCGCCTGCGCCGAGAAGGTGGACCTGATCGGGCCGAAGGGCCGCATCGCCAACGTCCGCGTGCTGGGACCGACGCGCAAGGAGACGCAGGTCGAGATCGCCATGACCGAGCAGTTCAGGCTCGGCGTGCAGCCGCCGATCCGGGAATCCGGCGACCTCGCCAACACGCCCGGCATCGTGCTCGAAGGCCCGGCGGGCAAGGCCGCCATCGAGCGCGGCGTCATCTGCGCCCAGCGCCACATCCACATGTCGCCCGAGGACGCCATGCGTTTCCGGCTGCGCGACAAGTACGTCGTGCGCGTGCGGGTGGCGGGGGAGCGCGAACTGATCTTCGGCGACGTCGTGGTGCGCGTCAATCCCAACTACCGGCTGGCCATGCACATCGACACGGACGAGGGCAACGCGGCCAACATCCGGACGGGCATGCAGGGCTTCGTCGAGGAAATCCAGAGCCGCCGCTGATCGCCAATCGCTATACTGTGCCGTGTACCGCCTGCCGCGAAGCAGCAGGCGCCAGGGGCGCCAGATCCTATGCAAGAAATCACCATTAGGGAGATCCTCCACGCGGGGCTGCTTTCATGCGGGCCCGACACCGCCATAGCCGACGCCGCCGGCCTGATGGTGGAGGCGCGTTGCAGCTCCATCATGATCGAGCAGGCCGGCGAGGTCGTCGGCATCTGGACCGAGCGCGACGCGCTGGCGCTCGACCTTGCCGCGCCCGAACTGCTCAAGTCCCCGATCTCCCGCTTCATGTCGACGCCGGTGAGGAGCGTGCCGGTCACGACCGGCATCGGCGAGGCGGCGCTGCGCTTCCGCGAATCCGCGGTGCGCCACTTCCTGGTCACGGACGAGCACGACAAGCCCTGCGGCGTCATCTCGCAGTCCGACATCGTCATCAACCAGGGCATCGAGTACTTCATCGCGCTGCGCGAGGTGAGCGCCGTATTCAACCGGCGCTACCACTGCGTGCCCGGCGGCGTGCCGGTCAGCGAGGCGGTCGCCTCGATGCGCACCGGGCGGCTCGACGCCGTCATCGTCCAGCGCCAGCACGACGGCGCCTACGGCATCCTCACCGAGCGCGACGTGGTGCGCCTGATCAGCACGCACAGCCTGCATGCCCCGGTGGGCGAGGTGGCCAGCTATCCGCTCATCACGCTGCCGGTGAACGGCAGCCTCTACCAGGCGCGCAAGCTGTTCGTGAACAACCGCATCCGCCATCTCGGCGTCACCGACGAGGAAGGCGGACTGCTCGGCCTGGTCACCTTCGCCGACATCCTGGCCAGCGTCGAGCACGAGTACGTGCGCCGGCTGCGCGAGGCGCTGCGGGAGAGCGAGGCGAACCTGGCGGCCTCCAACCGCGACCTGCGGCTGGCCGCCAAGGCCTTCGAGAGCACCTTCGAGGGCATCCTGGTCACCGACGCCGCCGGCATCATCCAGTCGGTCAACCCGGCCTTCACGCAGATCACCGGCTACCGGCCCAACGAGGTCATCGGCAGGACCCCGGGCATCCTGTCGTCCGGCCGCCACGACGGCGCCTTCTACCGGGCGATGTACGAGGCGCTGGACACCACCGGGCATTGGCAGGGGGAGATCTGCAACCGCCGCAAGAACGGCGAGCTCTACGTCGAGTGGCTTACCGTCAATGCGGTGCGCGACCATGCGGGGCAGGTCACCAACTACGTGGCCGTATTCACCGACTTCACGTCGCGCAAGGCGGCGGAAGACCAGATCCGCTTCCTGGCCCAGCACGACTCGCTGACCGGCCTGCCCAACCGCGCCCTGCTGCGCGAACGGCTGCTGCGCGCCATCGCGCACGCCCAGCGCAACGGCAAGCTGGTCGCCGTCATCTTCCTCGACCTCGACGATTTCAAGCAGATCAACGACAGCCACGGCCACGACGCCGGCGACGAGATGCTGCGCGTGGTGGCGCAGCGCCTCACCGAGTCGGTGCGCCGCGAGGACACGGTGGCCCGCCTCGGCGGGGACGAGTTCGTGCTGGTGCTGGAGGAGCTGAACGGCCGCGAGGGCGTGCCGGCCATCGTCGCCAAGATCGTCGATGCGGTGGGGCGCCCGGTCGTCTTCGAGGGCCGCGAGCTCGCCACCGCGACCAGCATCGGCGTCAGCTTCTACCCCGACCACGGCAGCGATCCCGAGGAACTCGTCAAGAACGCGGATGCCGCGATGTATGCGGCCAAGGAGAAGGGAAGCAACCGCTTCCACGTCTTCGGCGGCTAGGCTGCGCCAGGCCGCTCCGATCGGTGAACCAGGATAGGCGGCCCTACTCGTCGCAGCCGACCACCCGGTCGCGGCCGCCTTGCTTGGCGGTGTACATCCGCTTGTCGGCGAACTCGACCAGCTGGCGCCAGTCGTCGGCGCCGTCGCGGACGCGTTCCGCGATGCCCATGCTGGCGGTCATGCGGGTGCCGTCGGGACGCAGCCCGAAGCCCTGTTCGCGCACGCGGGCGAGCGCCTTGCAGGCCATCGGCGCCGTGGTGTTGGGCATGATCAGCAGGAATTCCTCGCCGCCCCAGCGCGTCAGCATGTCGCCCATGCGCAGGTGGGAGCGCAGCGCCTCCACCGCGCCGATCAGGGCGCGGTCGCCGGCGTCGTGCCCGAAGCGGTCGTTGATTTCCTTGAAATGGTCGAGGTCGATGAACACCGCCGTCAGCGCGCTGCCGGAACGGTTCGACAGGATGAACTGGAGTTCCATCAGCTCCTCGCCGCTCTGGCGCGAGAAGCAGCCGGTCATGCCGTCGCGGATCGCCTCGCGCACCAGCACGATGATGAACGCCAGTTGCGACAGGCCGGCCAGCGTCGATACTCCGGCGATCAGCACCATCAGCCAGAAGGAGGCCGCGAAGGTCGGCCAGTCGAGCACGGCGACGCGGGTGATGGCGCCGAGGGCCTCCATCAGGAGCAGCGGCGAGACGAAGGCCACGGCTTCCAGCAGCGTCAGCGGGAAGATGGAGAGGCCGGCCAGCATGACGAAGGGCAGGAAGGCGTAGCCGGTGGAGAACGCGGCCTGGATGCCTTCGAGGTGGAACTTCGTCATGTGGCCGTGGCTGAACAGGAAGAAGGCCGTCGGGATGGCCCTCAGGATCGCCAGTGCCCGGTAGGCGTCCTTCATGGTGTGCATCCGGCGGGAAGACCACATCAGCAGCGCGAAGGCCGCTGTCGCGAACAGGCGCGCGACCACCAGGGGCAGCCAGACTTCCTGCGGGAAGGCCGCCACGTCGACGGCGATCCACATCGGGGTCAGCAGTGCGAACAGTCCGGCGATCAGGCGCACGCGCGACACGATCATGGTGGTGCGGCGCTTGTCCAGCAGCGAGATGTGGTTGCGCGCGCGCACGAGCCAGCCGATTTCCTGGTCGCTCATCTCGACGAGGATCGTGGCCCATGCCTGATGCCAGAGACGGTGCAGAGTCTTGTTCATCGATTCCCGGACTTGGGATGGGAGTATGCCGCAATGCGGGAAGGGGTTCGTGCTTCCCGCGGCGAAACGCGGCATTGTACCTGCAACCGGCCGGGCACCGGCGGCGGGCGCCGGTGTCGCCCCGCAGGCCTTGCGGCGCGCGGGTTTGGCAGCGGGTATCATCGCTCCTTCCATGTTCGCCTACATCGTCCGCCGCCTGCTGTACGCCATTCCCATCCTGGTGGGCGTCAATCTCGTCACCTTCGCGCTGTTCTTCGTCGTGAACACCCCCGACGACATGGCGCGCATGCAGCTGGGCGTCAAGCGCGTGACGCCCGAGGCCATCGAGAAATGGAAGGCCGAGCGCGGCTACGACCGGCCGCTGCTGTGGAATGCCCGGGCCGCGGGGACGGACAAGGCGACGCAGACCATCTTCTTCCAGAAGTCGGTGCGCATGTTCGCCTTCGACTTCGGCCGCGCCGACGACGGGCGCGACATCGCCCGCGAGATCCGCGGCCGCATGGGGCCGTCGCTCGCCGTGGCGCTTCCGGTGTTCGTGCTGGGCCTGTTTGCCGCCATCTGGTTCGCGCTGCTGCTGGTCTATTTCCGCGGCACCTACCTCGACACCGCTGGCGTCGTGCTGTGCGTCGCCATGATGTCGATCTCGGGGCTGTTCTACATCATCGGCGGGCAGTGGCTGGTGGCGAAGATCTGGCACCTGGTGCCGATCTCCGGCTATGCCGAAGGGCTCGACGCCGCCCGGTTCGTGGTGCTGCCGGTGATCGTCAGCGTGCTCGGCGGGCTGGGCTCCTCGGCGCGCTGGTACCGCACCATCTTCCTCGAGGAGATCGGCAAGGACTACGTGCGCACCGCGCGCGCCAAGGGCCTCAACGAGCGCGCGGTGCTGTTCGGCCACGTGCTGAAGAACGCGCTGATCCCGATCCTCACCGGCGTCGTCGTGCTGATCCCGACGCTGTTCATGGGCAGCCTGGTGATCGAGTCCTTCTTCGGCATCCCGGGGCTGGGCAGCTACACCATCGACGCCATCAACGCGCAGGACTTCGCGGTGGTTCGCTCGATGGTGTTCATCGGCTCCTTCCTCTACATCATCGGCCTGCTGCTGACAGACATCTCGTACACGCTGGTCGACCCGCGGGTCAGGCTCGGATGATGGCCTTCAAGCCGGTGCTGCTGTGGTCGGACGCGCTGCTGTTCGCGTTGATCGCCGTCGCCGTGGGCGCCGTCTGGTGGGCGCGCGGCCAGGACCACCTGCGGCACGCGCTCGGCCGCGTCACCGCCAGCGGCACCGGCATGGCCGCGGCGACGCTGCTCGCTGCCTTCCTGCTGGTGGCGGTGGTCGATTCGCTGCATTACCGGCCGCGCCTCCCCGGCGCGCAGGACGTCTATGCGGTGGACGTGCTGTCCGCGCTCGATGCCGCGCTGGAGCCGCTCAAGGACCACACCGAGAAGACCTATTCGGCGCCGCTCGCCACGCATTCGTTCGCCAGGGAAATGCAGCAGGGCGGCGAGTGGACCTACCCGCGGCTCAAGTACGGCGGCGCCCGCCTCGGCGACGACACGGGGGCCCGGGATGCGGACGTCGCGCGCTCGGCGCTGCTCGGCCTGCTGCTCGGCGCAGCGGCC
>DASVZD010000047.1:0-3677 GCA_036391815.1 Rhodocyclaceae bacterium | reverse complement strand
TCGAGCGCATCCCAGATCAGGCGGGGCTCGAAGGACATGGTCGCCAGCATGGAAAGGACGACGACGGCGGCAAATGCAAGCACGCCGCTGCCGGGCCTGACGGCGGCTAGGGACTGGACCTGGACCAGCGCGACGAGGATGGTCACGACATAGACGTCGAGCATGGACCAGCGTCCGATCAACTCAAGAAAGCGGTAGAGCTTGGCGCGCTGCGCCGGACTCGCGTGCCAGCCGCGCTGAACGCCGACGAGGAGGAATGTCAGCGAAATCAACTTGAGCAGGGGCACGGCGACGCTGGCGACGAAGACGATCAGGGCCAGCGCCCAGGAGCCGCTGCGCCAGAGATAGGCGACGCCGCTCATGATGGTGTCCCGCTGTATGCCGAACAGCGAGCGGGTTTCCATGATCGGCAGCAGGTTGGCCGGCAGGTAGAGCACGTAGGCGGCGATCAGCAGCGCCCAGGTGCGCTGGATGCTGTCGGGCTTGCGGAAGCGGAGCGCCGTGCCGCAGCGCGGGCAGGCAGGGTCGGCCGCCGGTGAGTCGAGCCGGCCGCAGGTCGGGCAGAGGGCCTTGCCGACGGCGACGGCCTGGGCGGCGCTCATTCGCTTGCCTCCTCCCATGCGTTCCAGAGGTCGCGCGGCTCGATGATGGCGCTGATGGCGGCGAGCAGCAGCATCAACGCACCTAAGCACAGCATGGCAGGCCCGGGCAGCACGTCGGCCAGGTGCGAGAGCTTCACCAGCGCGACCAGGATGCCGAGAATGAACACCTCCACCATCGCCCAGGGATGGGCCGTCTGCAGCATGCGGAACACCCGCGCAAAGGCGGGCGGTCGCCGGCCCAGCGTCAGCGGCAGCACCAGCCAGATCACCCCGGCCATTTCCAGCAGCGGCGCCACGGTCGTCGTCGTCAGCACCAGGAGCGATACGGCCGGCATGTCGGCCTGCCAAAGCCGGACGGCGGCGCCGACGACCGTGGTGTCGATGCGTTGCCCCTGGACGTTCAGTCCGACGACCGGAAAGACGTTGGCGACGGCGAGCAGCACCAGGCAGGCGCAGGCCAGCGCCAGGGTGCGCTCCAGACCGTTGCGGCTGTGGTGGTAGAGCTGGGCGCCGCAGCGCGGACAGAGGGCGCTGTAATGAGCGGCCTCCTGCCCGCTCGGCTCGCGCACGAGCAGGTCGCACCCCGGGCAGGCCGTCAGTGACTGGTCAAACATCTTCGACGGCGCAGCCATGTCTTCACCCTTGCGTCGGCTTCGGGAGGCCGCGCGGTATCCGGGCGCTCGCAATCTCGGCCGCCTGCTCGAACGACCTCACCACCTGGTCGAATTCGCTGCTGCCGGGCAGTTCCTGCTCGACGTCGGACGGGAGCCCCGGCAGCAGCACTGCGGCGATGGGGGCCTCGGGAAACCGCTGGCGCACCTTCGCAGCCGACTGTTCATACCTCTCCAGCGCAGGATCCGAGGCGACGCCGACGATGTAGACGATCGCAACGCTGGCCGGCTCCGAACCGGCAGGAAGCGGTTGGCGAAGCTCGTCGATCGAAATGCCGCGCGCATCGATTCCGAGGTCGCGCAGCACGCGCACGAGGATTTCGGTGGCGAAGTCGTCGCCGGGCGATCCGAGCCCGACGCCAAGTACCACCGAACCCACGGGCACCGCGAGCGGGCCTTGCCAGCGGCCGCTGACGGCCTCGCGCCGGTGACGCAGATGCAGGCCCAGGTTGGCGTCTTCGAGTACCGGGTTTCGCCACCGTTTGCGCGGCCGCCTGGCCGTCTCGCGGTCGAGCGTCTCGATGACCGTCAGGATGGCGCTCCGCACCTTGATCTGCTCTTCGGGGCCAAGAATGGCCGCCTTGACGTCGTGGTCGGCGAGCTGCATCGCCCGCAGCAGGACCGTGTCGCAGTACGCGGCAAAGGTCTTGCGCTTCAGGAAGGCACGGGCCGCCGCGATGATCTCGTCGGCATCGCCGGAAAGCGCGCGCTGGTAGAACCGTTCCGGCATCGTCAATGCGGGCGCGTCGCCGAGCAGGATGTCGAGGATGGCGAGCGCCTTGACGTGGCGGCCGGTGACCAGCAGGCACAGCGTCAGCGGCGTCGATACGACCAGGCCCACCGGGCCCCACAGCCAGGTCCAGAAGATGGCGCCGACCACCACGGCCAGCGGCGACAGGCCGGTGGTGTGGCCGAAGAACAGCGGCTCGACCGCTTGGCTGGCGATGGTTTCGACGACGAGATACAAGGCCATGGTCAAGAGCATCAAGTCCCAGCCGGGGACGACGGCGGCGGCAAACAGCGCAGCCGACAACGCCGCCAGCGTCGTGCCGACGTAAGGAACGAAGCGCAGGACGGCCGTCAGCGTCGCCCACAGCGTCGCCTGGGGAAAGCCGAGCGCGATCAGGCCGAGCCAGATCACTGCGCCGACGCCGAAATTGACGGCGAACTGGGCGGCGAAATAGCGGGACAGGCGCTCGCCGGCGTCGTTGATCGCCGTCGTCGTGGCGCGCAAGTCTGCGCTGCCCGCCAGGCGAATGAAACGGTCCCGCAGCGGCTCGTGCTCGATCAGCACGAACACGAGCACGACCAGCGTGATGCCGGCCGTTTCCAGCGGCCCCCACACCGAAGTGAAAAACCGGGCGATTACCTTTTGCGGGCTCTCGGGAGGTTCCTGCAGTTCGACGCGCAGCGGTGCCGCCGCTGTCCCCGCGCCGCGCGCTACGCCGCCGCGCGCACCGGGGACGTCGCGCGGCTGGCCGTCCAGCCCGCCGAACATCCGACCCGCCTCGTTCTGCACGGCCGCCATGCGGTCGACGCTCAGTTCGCGCAACGCCTTGACCTTCGCCTGAATCGTCTCCTCGTATTGCGGCAGGCTGGCGGCGACATGCACCATCTGCACCCCGATGACCGTCGCCAGCCCCGCCACGACGATGACCAGCGCCGACACGGAGGCCAGCACCGCCGAGGTCTGGCCGAGGCCGCAGCGCTTCAGGCCGCGCACCAGCGGCAGCAGCACCAGGCTGAGGATGATCGCCAGGGTGATCGGCACCAGCACTTCGCGCCCGACGTAGAGCAAGCCCAATACGACGGCGGCGGCGACGATGTCGCCGGCAATTTCGCGCCGGGCGGAAGTTGCCGGCTGCGGCGACGGGTCTGCGGCAGGTTCAGTTCGCATGGACGGCTCCAAGGCGCTGGCCGGCAGCGCGGGACATGTCGCGGGAAAGCGTGGCGGCCATCGCTGTCATTCCATTGGCGCAGCTTCGAGATGCACGAAGCGGTCGAGGTAAGGCAGCAGCCGGTCCATCAGCAGCGCGGTGAGGGAAGCTTCGTCGCGCGGCAGCTGCCGGACGAATCCGGACGCCAGCCGGACGAAGCGATCGAACAGCACGGGATCGAAATGCGCGCCCCGCCCCGCGGCCATCGTCGCCAATGCCTCTTCGACGCGCAACGCCGGCTTGTAGACGCGCTCGGAGACCAGGGCATCGAAGACGTCCACCAGGGCAAAGAGCCGGGCCTCGCGTGGAATGGCCTCGCCCTTCAAGCCCGACGGGTAGCCCTTGCCGTCGTAATGCTCGTGATGGCCGCCGACGACCGCGGTCGCCTCCTGCAGGGCATGGGACTGCGAGACGATCCCCAGCCCGTAGCGCACGTGCTTTTCCATTGCCGTCCGTTCTTCCTGCGT
>DASVZD010000046.1:0-3734 GCA_036391815.1 Rhodocyclaceae bacterium | reverse complement strand
CGCCGCGCCGCGGTTCTGCACGTAGGCGTTGACCCGGAAGCGGGCCAGCCCCGGCACGGCGAACGAGAAGTCGATGTCCATGTGCTCCTCGTACACCTTGCGCTGGCCGTCGTTCATGATGTCGTACACCATGGCGTGCACGTCCTTGTGCTCGAGCGGCGGCAGGTTGATGCGCCGCACGTCGCCATGCACGCGGATCATCGGCGGCAGGCCCGACGAGAGGTGCAGGTCGGATGCCTTGTTCTTGACGACGAAGGCCAGCAGTTCGGTGATATCCATGGACGTTCCCTATGCCCGAGTTTCGACTCGGTATACTCGAGGCCGCTATATGACAACAATCTCCGCCAACTTGCAAGCTGTCCATGCCCGCATCGCGGCCGCCTGCGCGGCGGCGGGGCGGAACCCGGCCGACGTGCGCCTGCTGGCGGTCTCCAAGACCTGGCCGGCCGCATCGGTGAGCGAAGCGGCGGCCTGCGGCGAGCGCGCCTTCGGCGAGAGCTACGCGCAGGAAGCGGCCGCCAAGATCGATGCGCTCGCCGGCCTCGACGCAGAGTGGCACTTCATCGGCCCGCTCCAGAGCAACAAGACGCGGCCGGTGGCGGAGCGCTTCGCCTGGGTGCACTCGATCGACCGGATGAAGATCGCCGAGCGCCTCTCGGCGCAGCGTCCGGCCGGGATGGCGCCGCTCCAGGCCTGCATCGAGGTCAACGTGAGCGGCGAGGATTCCAAGAGCGGCTGTGCGCCCGCGGACGTCCTGGAGCTGGCGCGCCGCGTCGCCGCGCTGCCGAACATCTCCCTGCGCGGACTGATGGCAATTCCCGAACCGGGCAGGGAATCGGTGCGCTCGCGCTTCGCCCAGCTGCGGCAATTGCGCGATCGCATCAACGCCGAGTGCGGTCTCCATCTCGACACGCTTTCCATGGGCATGTCCGGCGACCTGGAGGAGGCGATCGCCGAAGGCGCGACCATCGTGCGGGTCGGCACGGCCATTTTCGGCACGCGGCCACCGGCCGGCTGATCCCGCGTGGCACAATAGCGCGCTGAAAGGATGGGCCTATGAAGATTACATTCATCGGTGGCGGCAACATGGCGGTCGCGCTGATCGGCGGGCTGCGCAAGCAGGGCTTCTCCGCCGCGGGCATGGAGGTCGTCGAGCCGAACGAGGAGCGGCGCGCGCAGCTGAGCAACGAGTTCGGCGTCCGCTGCACCGCGGCGATCGACGCCGCCGCGCTCAACTGCGAAACGCTCGTCCTCGCGGTGAAGCCGCAGCAGATGAAGGAGGCGCTCGCCCCCGCCGCCGGCAAGCTGACCGACCAGCTGGTCGTCAGCATCGCCGCCGGCCTGCGCCTGGCCGACATCTCGCGCTGGCTCGGCGGCCATCGCAAGCTGGTCCGCACCATGCCCAACACCCCGGCGCTGATCGGCGCCGGCGTCACCGGCCTGTACGCCGATCCCAGCGTCGAGCTCGAGGGCCGCATGACGGCCGAGAAGATCCTCGGCGCCGTCGGCCGCGTCATCTGGGTGGACGACGAGTCGATGATGGACCCGGTCACCGCCATTTCCGGCAGCGGCCCGGCCTACGTCTTCTATTTCATCGAGGCGCTGGAGGCGGCCGCCGTCAACCTCGGGCTCGAACTGCACGCCGCGCGGCTGCTCGCCATCGAGACCTTCCTCGGCGCAGCCAAGCTGGCCGAGAGCAGCGGCGACCCGATCGCCGAGCTGCGCGAGCGCGTCACCTCCAAGGGCGGCACCACCGAGGCGGCGTTGAAGTCCTTCGACGCCGACGGCATCCGCGCCGCGATCGAGCGCGGCGTCCAGGCCGCCAACGCCCGCGGGCGCGAGCTCGGCGACATCCTGGGGCAGGACTGATGCCCGGTCCCGGCATCTTCACGCAATTGCTGATGCAGCTCGCCGACGTCGCGGCGGGCTTCTTCGCCGGCCTGTTCGTGCTGCGCTTCGCGCTGCAATGGACGCGCGCGCCGTTCCGCAACCCGATCGGCCGCTTCGTCGTCACGCTGACCGATTGGGGCGTGCTGCCGATGCGCAGGATCGTTCCCGGACTGAAGGGGCTGGACCTGGCGTCGCTCGTCATGGCCTGGCTGGTCGAATTCGTCGGCATGCTGCTGGTGCTGGCGATCTATGGCGCCCACGCCAGCGGCGACCTGCTGCTGCCGGCCCTGCTCGCCGCCTTCATCGAGATGCTGCGCACCGGCGCCTACCTGATCGTCGGCGTCACGCTCGGCGTGGTGGTGCTCTCCTGGGTGAACCCCTACGCGCCGCTGGCACCCGTGTTCAACGCGGTCGCGGAGCCCTTCCTGCGGCCGTTCCGCCGGCTGATCCCGCCCATCGCCGGCATCGACCTGTCGCCGCTGTTCCTGCTGCTGGTGCTGCAACTGCTGCTGACCTTCCTCGCTTCGCTGAAAGCGACCGCGCTCGGCCTTGCCTTCTGACCTTCCGTGGCTGCGCGCCGACGGCGGCGGCGTCATCCTCACCCTGCACATCCAGCCCGGCGCCAAGCGCACCGAGAGCGCGGGGCTGCACGGCGAGGCGCTGAAGATCCGGCTGGCGGCGCCGCCGGTCGACGGCAAGGCCAACGACGCGCTGATCGCCTTCCTGGCCAAGACCCTCGGCGTGCCGAAGTCGAACGTCGAGCTGGTGTCGGGGCAGACGTCGCGCGCCAAGCGCGTCCGCATCGCCGGCATCGAGCCCGGCGCCGCGGCCGCCAAGCTGGGCACGCCCTAGCCGAAGGCGCCGTCGCGGTACGCCGCGCAGTACTCGCGCCAGTCCCGCTCCACCTGGTCCGCCGCCTGGCGCGCCGCTTCCAGCAGGCGCTCGCGCCAGCCGCCGCGGCCGGCGAAATCGATGAGCTCGTCGGCGATCGCCGAGCCCTGGCGTCCGCCGCTGCGCAACTGTCCCCAGGCCACGGCCTCGGCCATCGTCTTCATGACGCCGGCGGCGCGGCGCAGCTTGCCGTCCCAGCGCTCCAACTCGACGCGGTCCTCGCTCGGCTGCAAAGCGCGCAGCACGAACGGCGCCTTGCCGACCGTCACGGCGTGCAGGAAGGCCGTCGGCACGGCCTGCATGCGCCGCTGGACCGCCACCACGCGCTCGGCCTCGTCCGGCCAGCGCGGCTGCGCCTGGGCCAGATGCGGCGCCAGGCACGACGGCAGCGCGGGCTTGAGGTCGATCAGGTAGTTGCCGTCCGGCGAACCCTTGCCTGCCACCAGCACCACGTAGCGGTCGACGCCGAGGCTGCCCGTGCCGGCGATGCGGCGCGCGACGTCGAGCACCTTGTAGAACCTGGCGTCGGGCTGGGTCCGGGCGAAGGCCGCCATGAATTCCCCGATCTGCTCGCGCTGCCGGTCGGTGGCCGGCAGCGCCTTGCGGCCGTCGGTGCGCAGGCGCCGCTTGCCGCCGCGCAGCTCCGTGCGCGTGTCGAGGTAGGTGGGACGCAGGCGGCCGCGCAGGCTGTCGAGCAGGTCCTTCACCAGGCCTTCGGCGGTGTCGCGCTCGACCCAGCGCGCCTTGCCTTCGGCCAGCGCGGCGGCGTAGGCGTCGAGGAACGAGACGCACAGCGAGACCGCCTCGGCCGGTTCCAGCTTCAGCCCGGCGGCGCCCGCCAGCACGCTGGCGAGGAAGCGCACCAGTTCCCAGCACGCCGGCGCCAGCACCGCCTCGTCGAAGTCGTTCAGGTCGAAATAGACGAGGCCGTTGTCGCCCTTGTAGCTGCCGAA
>DASVZD010000045.1:0-6914 GCA_036391815.1 Rhodocyclaceae bacterium | reverse complement strand
CGGCTGGAACGGCTTGACCACCCAGGCCTTGGCGCCCGCGGCCTGGCCTTCGGCCTTCTTGCCGTCGCCCGCCTCCGTGGTCAGCATGATGATCGGCGTGAACTTGTAGGCCGGCAGCTGCTTGGCCGCCTTGACGAAGGCGATGCCGTCCATGTTCGGCATGTTCACGTCGCTGATGATCAGGTGCAGCTTGCGCCCGTCCAGCTTCGCCAGCGCGTCCTTGCCGTCGCACGCCTCCAGCACCTCGTACCCCGCCCCCTTCAGCGCGATGCTCACTACCTGCCGCAGCGAGGCGGAGTCGTCGACGATCATGATGCTCTTGGCCATGAGGGTCAGAAGAAGGTGATCTCGGCCGCCTGGCGGGCGGCCTCGGGCTTGCCGCCGTCGTGGACCACATGCTGTTCGGGAACGGTGTACGCGCACTCCATCTGCTTCAGCCATGCGGCGACGTCGATCGGCCCGGCGGCGCTGCCCTCGGCCAGTTCGCGGCGCTTTCCGGCGATGCAGTCCGAGAGCTTGCCGATGTCGCCGATGACATGGGAGAGCACCTGGCTCACGCGATCCTGGAACTGCAGCGCCACCAGCACTTCGGCGATCTCGTCGCCGATGGCGGCGTTCTCGCGGCGAAGCACGTCGGACGTATCGACCAGTCCCTGCACCGCGCCGTGCACGCTGTCGCTGACATGCCGGATGGCGGCTTCCGAGGTGCCGATCATTTCGGCATCCTGCGCAGCGAACTCGCGCGACACCTGCAGGGTGGAGGCGATGGCGGCGTTCGCCGTCTCCACCGTCTCGCCGATCTTCCTGCCGGTTTCTGCGGACAGGCTCGACAGCTTGCGCACCTCGTCGGCGACTACCGCGAAGCCCGAGCCGGACGCTCCGGCGCGCGCGGCCTCGATCGCCGCGTTGAGCGCCAGCAGGTTGGTCTGCTTGGCGATGTCGCCGACCTCCTGCGCCATCTGCTTCAGCGCATCGGTCAGCTGGCCCAGGGCGGACACTTCCTTGAGCATCGATTCCTTCATCGCGATGGCGGAGCGCAGGGTCGCGACGATGGAATCCAGGCGCGCCTCGTTCTCGCCCAGCATGCCGATGAGCGCGTCGCCGGCCTGCCCCTGCGAGGATGCCATGGTCGCCGCGATGCGCTCGTTGATGTCGGCGAAGCGGCTCGTCAGCGCGGTGATCGAGTCGGCCGTATGGTTGCGCGCGAGTTCGATCTGGCCCGACCAGATCGGCAGCACGCCGTCGCACAGCTCGCCGAGCCCGAGGATGCAGGTCGACTTGCGGTCGCAGCGCTGCGCCTCGAACGCGCTGCGCGCAGCCGCCTCGGATTCGCGCAGCAGCGTGCGGCAGCGTGCCGCCATCCAGGCCGAGAGCGCGCCTCCCGCCAGCAGCAGCGCGATGGCCACGCCGGGTGCGGGCACCCTGCCCGTGCCGCTCGCCACCACGGCGGTCGCGGCCAGCAGCGCGAAGGCCGCCACGGGCAGGCGCACGGCCAGGTTCCAGGGACCGGGCCGCGCGTCCGCCGTCGGCGAAAACTCCCAGCCGGGCCGCGCGGCGGCGGCAAGCTCCGCACTCATGATCGCCCCTGTCAGTCCGGCGCCGGGCCGAAATTGCCGCAGGCTGCGAGATAGGCGCGCAGCTGCGCCGCATCCCAGTGGCGCTCGTTGAAGGACCGGCGAGCCCGGCGGGATGCGTGCAACCAGCGCGACGCAGCCTCCTTCAGCACGGCACGATCGGCGCACCAGCCATAGGGAACGGTATCGAACAGGTTGAACGTTGCCGCGGGCTCGCGCGCCTCGACCAGCCGAGCGATGCGCAGCGACCCATCGCAGCACCTCGGTTCTCCCAGCCAGCGAATCGCCACCAGGGCATCCCTGGCGATGCCGGCATCGCCGCGGCCGCCGATCCAGAAGACCGAGAGCGCGGCCTGGGCATGGAACAGCTCGGCGCGGGCGACATGGCGGTGCTCGTCGACCGGCAGGCGGCAGATCGACTCCACCCGGAACAGCGGCGGCAGCTTCGCGGGGACGGGATCCGCCTCCGGAAGGCGACACGCGGACGGCGGCCTCTCGGTCGTCCGTGTCGCAAGGGAGGAAATCGTCCACCCAGTTTCGCGTTCCCGGCGTGCATCGTTCGCGGCTTCCGGTCTCATCTGACTGCCTCCCCAAAACGCATGGGGCCAGTATGGTGAGCGGACCTTGCCGCCGCTATCGGGAAACGGCGGAATGTGCCGGCGGAGAAAGCGGAAAAACGCGTACGAACTTGCTTAACACTCAAGCCATAGGCAGGCGCGCCGGCAGCGCGGAACCGTCCTGGCGCGGCGCTACGCGCTGATGATCTTGTGCTCGACGGCGTACCGCACCAGTTCGGCGACGGAGTTCACCCGCAGTTTCTGGTAGAGGCGCGTCTTGTGCGTGCTGACCGTCTTCACGCTGAGGTTGAGGATATCGGCGATCTCGCTCGTCTGGCGGCCGTCGGTGAGCATCTGCAGCACCTGGATCTCGCGCTGCGACAAGCCCCTGCCGCCCGCGGCGCCGCCGTTCTCGAGATCCTGCATGATGTCGTTGACGGCGATCATGTCGACATAGCGCTCGCCGCCCGCCAGCTTCCGGATCGCCTCGTGCAGCGTTTCGGCCGAGCTGAACTTGGTCACGAAGCCCGCGGCGCCGGCGCGCAGCGTCGGCATCGCGATGAACCTGGCGTTGTCGCCGAAGCTGACCGCACAGATCTGGATCGCAGGCATGTCGATGTGCAGGCGGCGTATCAGGTCGAGGGGATTCGCCTCGGGCTGCGACATGCAGAGCAGCAGGACATCGACCTGGCTGGTGCGGATGGCGTCGAAAATGTCCTTCGAACTCACCACTTCGCCCACGACCTCGAACTCATCGCAGGTCTCCACCACCCGTCTCAAGCACCCGGCAATCAGCGGGTATCCCGCCGCGATGAGCACTCTTGTCATTCTTGTGGTCCTCATGTCTGAACGCTCCCACGCGCCCGGCCCGTCCCCGCAGGGATTCCAGCGGGCGCACGGCCGCGGGTCCTGGGCTGCCGTCGAGTCATTGTAGGTAAAGTTGCCCATATGCGCTACGGCTAAAGACCCGACTTCCCGGTGGAAATCCGCTCGCCCGCGTGTAGGACGCGCAGAACATATACAGTAAGAAATAGCGTGCCGGGCAATAGGACTATTGCACTTCGTGCATACGAGAGGACGCGCTCATCCCGCGCCCGTCGCCGTTTCAGGCGCCCCGCGCGCGTCTCCGGACGACGTTGCGACGCCGCCGCCGAGCGGCTGTTGCGGCCATGCGACGATTGCCGTTTTTCAGAAACTCGCCTGGACGCGTGGGGCGCGTCCGCCATCCGCCGCCGGCTCCGCCGACGCCTCCTTCGCCCAGACCAGCGCATCGATGGCTTCCGCCATGCCGGCCACCGTCGGACGCTCGTAGAGGTTGCGCAGCGGCAGGTTGACCCCGGTCGCCGCCCGCAGCAGGGTCATCAGGCGGACAGCGGCGAGCGAATGCCCGCCGAGGTCGAAGAAGCCGTCCATGATGCCGATGTCCTGGCGCTGGAAGATTTCCTGGAAGGCCTGCAGCACCAGGCGCTCGGTCGCCGTCCGCGGCAACCGGGGCGACGCCGCGGTCGCCGCGGACGGCTCGGACCAATGGCGCAGCGCATTGCGGTCGACCTTGCCGTTCGCGGTGAGCGGCATGGCATCGAGGGCGAGGATCCGGGCGGGCAGGAGGTGGGATGGCAAACGCTCGCGCAGGAACGCGGCCAGCGCGTCCGGCGGCGTTGCTCCGCCGCGCATGACGGCGAAGGCGACGAGTTCGGGTCCGCCTGGCGGTTCCTGGACGACCACCGCGCAGGATCGCACGCCCGGATGGGCCCCCAGCGTCTGTTCGATTTCCCCCGGTTCGATGCGATAGCCGCGGACCTTCACCTGGTCGTCGGTGCGTCCGAGGTATTCGAGCACGCCATCGCCCCCCTCGCGGCGGCGCACCCGGTCGCCCGTCCGATAGAGCCGCGCAGCCGCATCGGCCGCGAACGGGTCCGGAACGAAGCGCTGTTCGGTCAGATCGGGTTGCCCCAGGTAGCCACGCGCGACGCCGGGACCGCCGATGTAGAGTTCCCCCGCCGCGCCCTCCGCCACCGGCCGCAGCGCGTCGTCCAGCACGTGCAGACGCATGTTCGCGATCGGCCTGCCGATCGGGACGGGACCGCTCGACGCATCCCCCGGCTGCACCTCGTGGATGCAGCAGCCGACCACCGTTTCCGTGGGCCCGTATTCGTTGATGAGGCGCGTCGCCGGCGCATGCCGCCGCCACACGGTCAGGTGCTCCGCCATCAGCTGCTCGCCGCCGATCACCAGCGTGCCCACCATGCCGGCGAGTTCCTCGGGCGCCAGTTCATGGCCGAGCAGCTCGAGATGCGCGGGCGTGATCTTGACCAGGCTTCTCCTCCTGGCGCGCAGCGCGGCCACCAGCGCCCGCGCGCCGTCGCCTTCCTCGAGCAGTTCGACGTGGGCTCCCGACAGCAACGGAACGTAGAGGCTGGTCACCGTCAGGTCGAACGACAGCGACGAATGCACGGGCACCGACCCGCCCGCTTCGATGCCGTACGCGGCGGCGGCCCATTCCAGGTAGTTGCACAGTCCCGCGTGCGCGATCATGGCGCCCTTGGGCCGGCCGGTCGAGCCGGAGGTGTACATCACGTAGGCGAGGTCCCCGGCGCCGCCCGGGACGTGCGGCCGCTCGGCCGATTCACGCCAGACCGGCGAAGCCCCGGCATCCAACAACGTCAGGCCGATCGACGAGGGCGCGGCCGCGGCGCCGACGATCTCCCGCGAAGCCCCGTCCACCAGGACCTGGCGCAAGCCGGCATCCCGCAGCATGAACGCCAGGCGCTGGCGCGGGTAGGCCGGATCCAGCGGCACATAGGCGCAGCCCGCCTTCCAGGTGCCGAGCAGGGCGGCCATCATGGCGATGGAGCGCTTCATGGCGATGCCCACCAGTTCCTCGCGTCCGGTTCCCTGTTGCAAGAGGTGATGCGCGACCTGGTTGGCCCGTTCGTCCAGTTCGCCGTAACTGATCCGTTCGCCGCCGCAGACCACGGCGGTGGCGTTCGGCGTGCGGCCGGCCTGGCGTTCGAAAAGCTCGTGGACGCGCCGGGGCGCGGGCTGGGGCGAAGACGGTGCGGAAGACGACGCGCGGCGCATTTGCATGGTGGGCTCCGATCGGACGGCACAGCCAGGGAGATGGGCTGCCGCCACCCTAGCGTCCCGCTGCCTGGCGCGCATCGCACAATCCTCCTTGCTCGGCCGGGACAATTGTCCTCCCGCTCCATCAGGTGGGAATCTGCTTCCCGCTGCGGCCCTTGAGGGCATTGGCGATGGCCATCGCGGCGGTCACCAGGCCCGAATGCGTGTAGGCCTGCGGGAAGTTCCCAAGCGCCGAGCGCGTCTTCGGGTCGAACTGCTCCGAGTAGAGGCCGAGGTCGTTGCTGGATCCGAGCAGACGCTCGAACAGCTTGGCGGCCTGCTCGGCATCGCCGGAGCGCGCGAGATAGTCGACCACCCAGAAGTTGCAGACCATGAAGGGGTTCTCGCCGCCCGCAACGCCGTCATACGACCGGCCCGGCGGGTAGCGGTAGATGATGCCGCCGGAGGAGAGCCTGTCGACAATGTAGCGATAGGTGCCGCGCATGCGCGGATCGTCGGCATGCAGGTAGCCGTAGCGCGCCATCAGCAGCAGGCTGGCGTCCGGTTCCGATCCGCCGAAGTAGCCGACGTAGCTGTTGAGTTGCGCGTTGAAGCCGAGCGACTCGATGTCCCGGCGGATCAGCTCGCGCTCGCCGCCCACCTGCGCCTCGTCGACGTCGATGCCGGCCTCGTGCTTGAGCATGATCAGCCGGTCGAGCGCCACCCAGCACATCAGCTTCGAGTAGGTGTAGTGGCGCGGCGGCTGGCGGCTTTCCCAGATGCTCTGGTCCGGCTGCCGCCACAGACGGCACACCGCCCGCCCGAGGGCGACGAGCAGCTCCTTCTCCTCGTCGTTGAGCCGGCCGCCGCGCGCGACGAAGCGATGGGCGGTCTGCAGCAGCTCGCCGTAGATGTCGAGCTGCAGCTGGTTGTTGGCGGAGTTGCCGATGCGCACCGGGCCGACGCCCCGGTAGCCCTCGAGGTGCGGCAGCACGATCTCGTCCGGCACCGGCCGTCCGTGCAGGTCGTAGAACGGCTGCAGCCGCGGCTTGCGGCCCACGTGCAGCAGCCAGCCGAGGAAGGCGCCACTCTCCTGCTCGAAGCCGATGTCGACGAAGGACTGCAGCAGCAGCGAGGTGTCGCGCAGCCAGCAATAGCGGTAGTCCCAGTTGCGCGGCGCGTCGAGCGACTCGGGCAGCGAGGTGGTGGCTGCCGCCATCACCGCGCCCGACTCGCTGGTGAGCAGCTTCAGCGTCAGGCAGCTGCGCATCACGGCGTCCGGATGGAAGCCGTGGTAATCGCCCTGGCGGCACCAGTCCTCCCACCAGGCGATGGTGGCCTGCTCGCGCACGCGCCCCGGCTCCAGCCGCTCCGCGGCCAGTGCGCCGGCCTCGGCCGCGTGGGCCAGCAGGAAGTGGTGCTGTTCGCCCACCGCGAATTCGAAGACGCCTCCAATCAAGCCCTCGTCCGCCGCTGCTTCGAGAGGCAGGTTGGCCAGCAGCAGCATCGCCGAGGCGCCGCCGACCGCCTGCCAGCCGCCGTCGACGCGCGAAAGCACGGGACGGCAGCGCGCATAGTCGGGACGCGGCTGGAACACCACGTCGACGGTCACCCGCCCCTCGAGGCATTCCGCGCGCCGGATCAGCCGACGCGGTTCGCCCTCCGCCGCGCGTGGCATCGGCATGAAATCGGTGACCTGCAGCACGCCGTCGGCACAGCG
>DASVZD010000044.1:0-3466 GCA_036391815.1 Rhodocyclaceae bacterium | reverse complement strand
CAGCGAATAGGTGAGGTTGGCGGAAAGGTCGAGCTTGCCGTGCGCCAGCCCGCCTTGCTTGTAGCCGAGGCCGAAGGTCTCGTCGGCGTCGTCGAGGCTGTTGTTCCAGGGCAGGCGCGTCGCGAAGTAGGTTGCGGTCTGGTGGTTCCAGGCGCTGTTGGTGAGGTCGATGGTGCGGTCCTGCACCGTGTAGTAGGCGGACAGGGTGCTGTTCTCCGCCAGCGTGTAGGCGGCATCCAGCGTGGAGCTCCAGCGGTGGCCCTTCTGCACGCCGAGCGAGGAATCCTTGTACTCGTCCTTCAGGTAGCGTCCGTTGAGGCCGACGTTCAGCCGCTGCACGGCCTGCCACGCCACGCCGCCCTTGACGGTCTGCTCGGTGCGCGTGCCCTCGAAGAAGGGCACGTAGCCGGGCAGCTCGTAGCCCTCGGAGAAGCCCTGCATCGGGTTGTAGAAGGAGCTGTTGAGGTCGGCCTTGCGATGGGCGTAGGAATAGCCGGCGTTGAAGGTCACCGCATCGTTGGCGCGCAGGCGGTAGGCGGCGCCCAGCGTGTTGTCGGTGCTGCGCGGCACCTGCGCGCAATCGACGCCGCCCATCGCGTAATACTGGAGCGCCGCCGCCGAGCCGGCCGCCGCGCCGCCCGGCCCCGGACTGGCCGCCAGGACCTGCGCGAACGACGGGTTGTTGTTGCACCAGCGGTCGATCTTCTCGTAGGTGTAGCCGAGATGGAGGTTCTGGCGCCGATCGATGTGATAGTCGCCGGCCAGCTCGAACTGCGTGCGCTTGTTGCTCTGGGGAACGGCGATCGAGGTGACCGGGTCGGCCCCCAGCGTCAGCCAGTTGAAGGTGTTGGAACTGGTGCGGTTGTCGCGCTTGTCGTACTTGAGGCCGGCGCTCAGGGCCAGCTTGGCCGTCGTCTGGTGGGTGAGCTTGAGGTCGGCGTGCTCGGTGACGACCAGCCCGTCCAGCGACCCGACCGGCAGGCCGGTGACGCTGCCGGGCGTATAGGTTCCGCCGAAGCCCTGGTCCTGCGTGTTGCGCCCGTAGGAGAGGCCGCCGGCCAGCCGGGTGCGCGGATCGAAGGCGTAGCCGCCGTTCAGGTTGAGCTGGTAGAAGTTGTTGTCCGGCGGGGTGCTCATGCTGTTGAGCGCGTATCCGCCTGCCGGAACCGTCCCGGTGGCGGGGGCGCCGCCGCCGCGGACGAACGGCGACGTCCAGCTGAGGCTGCTGTAGTCGTCGCGGTACACCGAGCCGAAGGCGCTCACCGTCATGTGGCCGCGCTCGCCCAGCCAGTTCGCCGCCAGGTTGTAGGTGTCGGTATGCGACTGCGTCGGGTTCATCAGGATGGCGACCGCCTCGGGGGTGAAGTTCAGCCCCCCCGGTCCGGGGTTCTGGACGTCCGTTCCCGAGCCGATGAGCTTGGCCCCGGTCTGCTTGAGGCGGTTGTAGTCGAACTGCACGTTCCACTCGCGGCTGAGCGCGAACCCCGCGGTGAAGCTGCTGTTCTCGCGCTGCGAATAGACGTAGGGCGTCTGGAACGAGGCCTGCTGGCCCGCGGTCAGCGTCTGGGTGCCCTTGGATGCGCTGGTCAGCACGCCACCGGCGTTGGTGGTGACCGTGTTGATGACGCCGAAGGATTGCGGCAGGTTGAAGCTGTTGCTGCCCGGCGACCCCAGGAACGGCGTCTGGTAGGTGTTGGTGATGTTGTGGCGCAGCTGGTCGTAGTCGACGCCGAGGTTCCACTTGCCCTGGTCGCCGACTTCGGCGCCCAGGTTGCGGCTGGTGAGGCCGAGGTCGGTGCCGGTGACCGACCAGCGGCGCGTGCCGGTTCCCGCGCCGTAGGCGTCGCCGCCGCGCACGCTGAAGTCGACGATGGCATCGTTGCGCTTGTCCAGTCCGTTGTACTCGCCGAACTTCGGCGATTCCTGCGAGTTGTGGCCGGCGCCGATCTCGACGTAGTTGCTCGGGTGGGTCAGTTCGGCGACGCTCGGTTCTTCCTGGGCGTGGGCCGACCACGGGGTCGCCGCCATCGCGGCGAGGGCGCCCTGCACGGCCAGGGCAACGGTGAGTCTGTTGGTTTTCATCGCAGCCTCCAGGAGTTAGCGGTGCAGGAAGGCGCCGGCCGGGCTGTTCGAGCCGTGGACCATGACGTGGCAGTTCATGCAGGAGCGGCCGACGGCGTTGGAGTTCGGGCTGCCGCCGGCGATGGTGCCGCCGCCCTGCAGGCCGGTGACGGCGGTGCCGTAGGGCGCCTGGCTGTTGTGCGGGCCGTCGTGGCACTCGTCGCACAGGAACGGCGGGCGCGACTTCAGCAGCGGCATGATGTTGGAGCCGTGCGGCGTATGGCAGTTGGTGCAGTCCTCGCTGACCGGCTGGTGCTCCCACAGGAAGGGGCCGCGCTTGTCGGCGTGGCAGGTGAAGCAGGTTTCCGTCACGGTGTTCTTCTTCATCAGCTTGGGACCGGCGGAACCGTGCGGGTTGTGGCAGTCGGAGCACACCACCTTGCCGGCCTGGATCGGGTGCGTCGAGATCTTGTAGCTGTCGGCGCGCTGCTCCTTGTGGCAGGTGAAGCAGACGTTGCGCTGGGCAGTCCGGACGCGGACGCGGTCCGTCGCGGTATGCAGGCTGTGGCAGTCGTTGCAGGCCATGTTGTTGACCTGGTGCGGGCTGCCGGCCCAGCGCGTGCGGTTGGTGCCCTCGTGGCAATTCAGGCAGGCGGCGGCGCGCACGGCGGGATCGCTGGCGGGATAGGCGCCGTTCTTGAACACGACGTCCGGCGCGGCGCGTCCCTTGACCTTCGGGTCGCCGTGCAGGTGCTTGTCGCTCTCGCCGTGGCAGGCCTGGCAGGTCGGCGTGCGCGAATCGCCGTGCGCGCCGTGCTTGGTCTGGTAGATGGTGAGGATGGGCGGATCTTCGCTTTCGTCATGGCAGCGGGTGCACACCGCGTCCTTCTTCAGCGCGTCCTGGGGTGTCGACAGCGTCGCGCGTCCCCCCAGGTTGGTGTCGGGGATGTTGTCCGCCGCGAGGGCCGCTGCGGCCACTCCCAGGCACGACAAAACGCCGGCCAGCAAAGCCACCTTGATCAGTCGCATATCCGAATTTCCTCCCGATGAACTCGGCAGGGATCATAGGTTTGGCGACGATGCGGCTGGAATACGCGCGGCCGGGTAATTTCTCTACCGGCGAGACGGTAGGACTACCGGAACCCGGTAGGCAAGGCCGCTACGGAACTACCGGGAATTCGCCGAATATCTTCGTCAGAGCGTTGCCAGCGCCATTTCGGCGAGCAGGGCTTCCTGCGCGCTGTACGCGTTGCGCTTGGCGCGGCGGGCATGGTACTGGCCGTCGCTCGCCATCTCCCAGGCCTGGGCGTTGTCGGCGAGATAGGGACGCAGGCCTTCCTTGATGACGCGCTGCTTGAGCTTCTTCTCCAGTACCGGGAAGGCGACCTCGATGCGGCGGAAGAAG
>DASVZD010000043.1:0-9173 GCA_036391815.1 Rhodocyclaceae bacterium | reverse complement strand
CCTCGGGCGTCGCGTACGCGTTGCCGGCGACGACCGCGGCGGATGTCGCCAAGGCCAGCAGGCCGAGACGCATCCTGGAGTTGATTGACTTGAAATCTGCGATCTTCATGACGGTGTCCCTGATTCAATCTCGATCACGTTGCCCACTACAGGTTCTTGATCGCCAGCGTCTTGGCGTCGATGAAGCCCTCTTCCTCCCATTCCTGGAGCTTGCGGTAGAGGCTGGAAAGCCCGATTTCCAGGAGGTCCGCCGCCGCCTTGCGGTCGCCGTTGCATTCCTCGATCGTGCTCAGCACGAGGCCGGCCTCGATGCGCCGAAGCTTTTCCCTCAGGTTGACCCCGGTCGGCAGCGCCCCCGCGGCACGCAAACCGCCGGCGCCGGTGCTCGCGTTCTTGGTGAGCTCGGGCGGCAGGTCGGACAGCGTGATGCGGCCGCCTTCCGCCATGATCAGGGCGCGACTGATGACGTTCTCGAATTCGCGGATGTTGCCGGGCCAGTCGTACGTATTGAGGATGTCATCGACCTGCGGCTCGATGCTCACGCCCGCCTCGTCGCCGTTGGCCTTGCCCGACTCGCGCCGCAGCACGAAGTCGAGGAACTTCGGGATGTCGCCCTTGCGCTCGCGCAGCGGCGGCACCGAGATCTCGAAGCCGCAGAGGCGGAAGTAGAGGTCCTCGCGGAAGCGGCCCTGCTTGATCAGGTCCAGCACGTTGCGGTTGGTCGCCGCGATGATGCGGGCGTTTATCTCAAGCGACTGCTCGCCGCCGACCGCCCGCACCTTCTTCTCCTCCAGCGCGTGCAGCAGCTTGGGCTGCAGCTCCAGCGGCAGCTCGCCGATCTCGTCGAGGAACAGCGTGCCACGGTCGGCCTGCAGGAACAGGCCCTTGCGCGACCGGTCGGCGCCGGTGAAGGCGCCCTTGGTATGGCCGAAGAACTCGCTTTCCATCAGGTTGTGCGGGATGGCGCCGCAGTTCACCGGAATGAACGGGCCCTTGCGGCGCTGGCTCAGGTTGTGGATCTTGCGCGCCACCACGCCCTTGCCGGTGCCGCTCTCGCCGGTGATCAGCACCGTGCTGTCGGTCATCGCCACCTTGCGGATCATGCGCTCGACGTTGGCCATCGCCGGGCTCTCGAAGACGAAGCTGTCGCCGTCGTTGCCGACCACGATCTTGCGCAGCACCTTGTTCTCGTCCTGCAGGTCGCGCATCGCCTCGACCTGGCGCAGCCGGTGCAGGATCTCCTCGTTGCGCACCGGCTTGATGATGTAGTCGGCGGCGCCGGCCTTGAGCGCGAGCACCGCGCTGTCCACCGAGGCGTAGGCCGTGCACATGATGAAGGTGGTGTCGATGTTGCCGGCCCGCACCTGCTTCATCAGCTCGATGCCGTCGATTCCCGGCATGCGGATGTCGCAAATCGCCACCGAGATCTCGCCCTTGGCAAGGATCTTCATCGCCTCGTAGGCGTCGGCCGCCGTCTGGACCGTGTAGCCTTCGTCGGCGATGGCGCGGGAAAGTATCTGGCGGTAGGCCAGTTCGTCGTCGACGACAAGGACGGAAAAGTTGCTCATGATGCGATGCGAAGGCTGGCGTTTTGCGGGGCGCCGCTCGGGGCGGCCGTTTCGGTCGGCAGCGCGATGCGCGCCGTGGTCCCGACGCCCTGTTCCGATTCGAGGGTCAGCGTCCCGCCGTATGCGGCGATGATCGACTTGCAGACGGCAAGGCCCAGGCCGCTGCCCTGGCCCGCGGGCTTGGTCGTGAAGAATGGCTCGAAGGCCTGGTCGAGCACGGCCGCGCTCATGCCGACGCCGTTGTCGGCGACCTTCACCACCACGGCGCCGTCCGCCAGCTGCGTCGATATCTCGACGCGCGGCGGCAGCTGCGGGTCCGGGCCGAACGAATCGGCGGCGTTGATCAGCAGGTTCATGAAGACTTGGACGAACTGGTCGCCGACGATGCGCAGCGCCGGCAGCTGCGGATCGAGCGCCACCGAAAGCTCGATGTTGCGGTAGCGCTTGTCGTAGCGCATGAAGCGGCAGGTGCTGCGGATCAGCTCGTTGAGGCCGTGCAGTTCGAGCTCGGGCTGGCTCGGGCCGACGATGTTGGCGAGGTCGCGCGTAATGCCGCTGATGCGCCGGATCTGGTCGAGGATCATCTCCGGATGGCAGTTCTGCCCGCGGCTCTTGCAGTTCTTTTCCTTGGCGTCGGCCACCGCCTGCGCCACCATCGAGATGGTCTCGAGCGGATTGCCGACCTCATGGGCAACGCCCGCCGCCAGCGAGCTGACCGCGATCATCTTCTCCTCGTGGAAGTACTGCTGGCGTGCGATCACCAGCTGCTTCTCGCGCTCGACCAGCTGCGCGGCCATCCAGTTCATCGACTCCATCAGCTCGCCGACCTCGTCGTGCCGGTTGATTTCCAGCGGGTGGAAGTGGCGTCCCTGCGCGATATCGCGCGCCGACGCCGAGAGCTTGCCGACGTCGATCGTCAGGCGCGAGAAGAAGAAGATGGTGAACGCGCCGAAGCCGATCAGAGCGAGCAGGCTGACGACCGCGGAGGTCGCCGCTATGCTCATGATGACGCGGTAATAGTCGTCGGACAGCTGCTTGCGGCTGGACGATGTGCTGGTGATCTGCTGGTCGATCACGTCCAGGGTGTGATGGAGCTGCAGCATCACGGCGTGCATCTCGGAAGCCGAGGAGTGGTCCTCCAGGGCGCCGAATCCCCGGACCAGCTTCTCGCATTCCGCCCCGAGTCCCGGATAGCCTGCGATCAGGTCGGCGGACTCATCGACGACCGCCCTGGTGTGGCGCTCAATGTGCTGAAAGCGGGACGGCGGCGGATCGGACAGCGCCGTGGCGTTGTCGAAATCGCGGTCGATGCGTCCGAGCGCCGCGGACAGCCGGTACAGGCGTCCCTCGAGGATCTGCTTGGTGTCGAGCGTGGTGTAGGTCTGGCGCAGCACGTTCTTCTGGCTGGCCAGGAACAACGCATAGGCGATGACCAGCACGAGGCCGAGGAGGATCAGCAAATAGCCTTGTACGCGCAAGGACAGGTTCCGCGGCCGATGTCCTTGTGGCGGCGCGGCTGCATCGCGAGAGGCGCCGCCGGGGATGGCTTGCTCGACATTGTTCATTCGGATTCCGTCGCGAACGTGCGCGACCGCGGCTTGCCCGAAGGATCGCTCCGGTCGAAGGTCGCAGTGCGAGGATAATCCGTTTCGCGCACGATTCATTTCCTCAGCGCACGATTCCGCGAATCAGGAGGGCGACCTTCGCCTGGTCGGCCTTCACCGGCTGCTCCTGCGCGACCAGGTCTCCGCTCTGGTACGAGGGATTCCCCGACTTCGACACCAGTGCGCCGACAATCACCGGCCCGCGGAATGTCGACAGCTTCATGTCAGGCGCGGTCGCCGCCGCGTCGTCGAGGACGAAGTCGAACGGCAGCTCGCTGGCGCTGCGGCGCACCACCGCGAGCGGGGCGCCGCGGGAATTCGCCGCGCGTGCGAAGACGTATACGGTGTCGCCCGGCGAGACGCGGCCGGCCAGCTGCGCAACCACGCCCACGGTGCCGCGGATGGCCACGCGCGTCGCCGCGGCGCCCTGATCGCCTTTCGGTGCGGCGAGTCCGCCGAGCTGCCGCGCCTCGGCGATGCTCGACCTGATCGAAGCCGCGTAGGCGCTCGTCTCGGGCAGGCGGGACAGCAGCTTCTGCCATGTTTCCACTGCCTGCGCATACGCCTTGGCCTCGAATGCCGCGGTGCCGGCCAGCGCGAGGCCCTTCGGATTGCCGGGATCGAACTTCAGGGCGCGCTCGATCAGCTCGAGCGGCTTGCCCGTGAAGCTCCTGCCCTGGGCCATGGCCAGCGTATCGGCATAGTCGACCAGCAGCTGGGGATCGTCCGGCTTGAGCGCGAGGGCCTTGGAGAACGCGATCGCGCTGTCGCTGAAGCGCTGCATCATGCCGTAGGAGCGCGCCAGCATGGCCCAGCCGTCGGCATCCTGGGGATTGCGCTGCAGCCGATCCACCAGCCGCGTCACCATCAACTGCACCTGCTGGGGGTTGACCGGGTGTGCCGAGCCATCAGCCGAGGCAGCACCCGCCGGAATGTCGCCCGTGTCGAGGCGCAGCGCGTCGGGCGTGCCGATGCGCAGGTAGAGCGCGGCGACACCGGCCGACAGCAGCAGGGCCACCGCGATCGGCGCGACCAGCCGGCGCCAATTGACCGGCGTCGGCGCCGCCTGTCGCTCCGCCAGGCCCGGTTCGGTCTCCTCCATCAGGCGCGCCTCGAGTTCGCGCCGCGCCTGCTCATAGTTGGCCGGCGCCAGCACGCCGGTCGCCAGGTCCGCATCCAATTCGTCCAGTTGCTGATGCAGGATGACCACGCTCGACAGCATGGCCGCGGCAGGATGGCGCGCCTCGCCACGGCCGAGCAGCGCCGGCAGCACCAGCAGCATGGCGCCCACGACGAGCGAGCCGGCGACGATCCAGAACGGAATCATTTCCCACCTTCCTTTCCCTGCTCCTCGCCGAGCGCGCGGTTGCGCGCCACGCCGCGCAGCAGCATCAGCGTGCCTGCCAGCAACAGCAGGAACGGACCGGCCCACAGCAGCGCCGTGGCCGGCTTCATCGGCGGCCTGAACAGCACGTAATCGCCGTAGCGCTGCACGAGGAAGTCCACGATCTGCGCGTCGCTGCGTCCCTGGGCCATCATTTCGCGAATCTGGTTTTTCAGGTCGATCGCAAGTTCCGCGTGGGAATCCGCAATCGACTGGTTCTGGCAGACCAGGCAGCGCAGGTTCTCGGTCAGCGCGTTGAGGCGCTGCTCCAGCGCCGGATTGTCGGCAAGCGGCGCCGCCTCCTTGGCGACGAGAGGCGGCGCCGCCAGCGCCACCATGACGGCGGCGATCGCGGCGGCCGCATAGGAACGCAGCTTGTCGGGGCGGTTCTCAGCCATTGAGTTCTTTCACGAGAGGCAGGATCTTCTGCTGCAGGACGTCCGCGGTGACGGGGCCGATCTGCTTGAAGCGGATCACGCCCTGCTTGTCGATCAGGAAGGTCTCCGGCACCCCATAGACGCCGAAGTCGACGCCCACGCGCCCGTCGGCGTCGTCGACGGAAAGCAGGTAGGGATTGCCGGCTTCGCGCAGCCATTCCAGGCCGTCGGCGCGGCGGTCCTTGTGGTCGAGGCCGACGATCGGGACGTTGATGGTCCGCGACGACTGCAGCAGCACCTGATGTTCCTGCCGGCAGGAGACGCACCACGACGCCCACACGTTGAGCAGCCAGACGCGGCCGATCATCTGGCGTGGCGAGAACTCCGTGCCGTCGTCGAGTTGCGGCAGCGTGAAGGCGGGCGCCGGCTTGCCGATCAGCGGCGAGGGCACTTCGCGCGGATCGTGGGTCAGGCCGGCCGCGAAGACACCGAGCAGCGCGGCCAGCGCAGCGAGCGGCAGCAGGGCGCGCCTGTTCATGATTCCTCGGCGGCGCCGGCGGGCGCGAGACTGCGCAGGAGCGCCGCCACGCGGCTGTCGCGATCGAGCTGCCCGACGCGGTAGCGCCGGTCGCTCATCGCCCAGAAACCGCCCAGCGCCATCAGGATGCAGCCGCCCCAGATCCAGTCGACGAAGGGCTTGAAGTAGACGCGTACCGCCCAGGCGCCGTTGGCGAGCGGTTCGCCGAGCGAGACATAGATGTCGCGCAGCACGCCGGCATCGATGGCCGCCTCGGTAATGGGCATGCGGCTCACCGAATAGAGCCGCTTCTCGGGATGCATCTCGGTGACCTGCCGCCCGCCCGCCGCCACCTTCATGGTGCCGCGTGCGGCGGCGTAGTTCGGCCCCGCCAGTTCGGCGACGCCGCCGAAGGTCAGCACATAGCCGCCGACCGCGACGGTGTTGCCGACTTCCATGCGCACGTCCTTCTCGACTTCATAGGTTTTGACGACCGTGACGCCGACGATGAACGCGGCGACACCGAGATGCGCGAGCAGCATGCCGCAGTACGAGCGCGAGAGCATCGCCAGGCGGGCGCGCAGCTGGCCGGCGCCGCGCACCGGGCCGATCTTGTCGCGCAGGTCGACCGCGATCAGCGCCACGATCCACGCCGCCTCGAAGAGCCCAAGGCAGGCGAGCGTCGACCAGCGGCCGGCGGCAAGCAAGGCGCCTATCGCGGCGGCCAGGGAGAGGATGGCGGGAACGATGAGACGGCGTGCCAGCACGCCGGCCGCCGCCTGCTTCCAGCGCACCAGCGGAGCGACGGCCATGAGCAGGAGCGCAGGAACCATGATGGGCACGAATACCGTCTCGAAGTACGGCGGCCCCACGGAGATCTTGCCCAGGCCGAGCGCGTCGAGGAACAGCGGATAGAGCGTGCCGAGGAACACCGCCGCGGCGGCGACCGAAAGGATGACGTTGTTGGCGAGCAGCAGCGTCTCGCGCGACAGCAGGTCGAACCTGCCGCTCAAGCCGACGCGCGGCGCGCGCCAGGCGAACAGCGCCAGCGCGCCGCCCCAGACGATCCCGAGCAGTCCCAGGATGAAGATGCCGCGGCGCGGATCGGCCGCGAAGGCGTGAACCGAAGTCAGCACGCCGGAGCGGACCAGGAAGGTGCCCATCAGGCTGAGCGAGAAGGCGAAGATGGCGAGCAGCACGGTCCAGGTCTTGAAGCTGCCGCGCTTCTCGGTGACGGCGAGCGAATGGATCAGCCCGGTACCCACCAGCCAGGGCATCAGCGACGCGTTCTCGACCGGGTCCCAGAACCACCAGCCGCCCCAGCCCAGCGTGTAATAGGCCCAGCCGCTGCCGATCGCGATGCCCAGCGTGAGGAAGATCCACGCCACCGTGGTCCACGGCCGCGACCAGCGCGCCCAGGCGGCGTCGAGCTTGCCGCCCATCAGCGCCGAGACGGCGAAGGCGAAGGCCACCGAGAAGCCGACATAGCCCATGTAGAGCAGCGGCGGATGCAGGATCATGCCCGGGTCCTGCAGCTGCGGATTGAGGTCGCGCCCGTCCATCGCCGGCGGCAGCAGCCGTTCGAACGGGTTGGAGGTGAACGCGACGAAGGCGATCAGGCCGACGCTGATCAGGCCCATCACGCCCAGCACGCGCGCGCGCAGTTCGCGCGGCAGGTGCTTGCTGAAGATTGCAACCGCCAGCGTCCAGGAAGCGAGGATCGTGGTCCACAACAATATGGAGCCCTCGTGCCCGCCCCATACGGCGGCGACGCGGTAGGGCAGCGGCAGCGCGGTGTTGCTGTTGGCGGCGACGTAGCGCACCGAGAAGTCGTTGGTGACGAAGACGTAGGTGAGGACGCCGAAGGCCAGGCCGACGAAGAGGAACTGCGCCAGCGCGAGCGGCCGTGCGGCGGCCATCCAGCCCGGCTGCCCGCGCGCCGCGCCGACGATGGGCACGATTCCCTGAACCAAGGCGACCGCCATGGCGAGGAGCAGCGCGAGGTTTCCAATTTCGGGAATCATGTTCGTCCGGCTCGCTTTCGCTGGGAGGCTTCTAGGTTTCGCGGATCGCCTCGATGGCGTGGGTTCAGCACATTGCATGCCACGGCCCGAAGGCCGTCTTCAAGCCGAGAATGGGGCGGATCCGCGCGCGGGCGGCCGCAACGCCAGGCGGGCGCCTCCGGCGCCGTTGCGCACAGGCATTGGATGCGGCCTGGCGACGCGAGACTTGGATCGGCCCCGCCCTTCCATCCACCCAGTCTCACAGGCGAGAATCCGCGGCTCTCATCTCCGGGAATCGGGCAGGCGTTCAAGAAATGAGAAACCCCGCATTGGGAACGCCCGTGCAGGCCTCTGATTTCCATTGCTTTCTTTTGATCGGGATTTTTGTGGGGCGGGACCTTCAGGAGCCGGATTTCCTGAAAGCGAGAAACGCGTACTCCGCGATGGCGTCGATCTGCCCATCCGTGAGAACCGAATTCCAGGCCGGCATCGACGTGCCGGGCAGCCCATCGCGGATCACCCTGCGCAGCCCCGGCTTGGTCAGGGCCGCGAGGAAGCCGGGCTGGGTCAGGTCGCGCGCGTGCGGTTCGAGGAAGGCGCCGATCCAGTTGCGCCCCGTGCCGTCGGCGCCGTGGCAGAAGGCGCAGTTCTTCTGGAACAGGGTCTCGCCCTGCTTCTGCTGGGGCGTCAGCTCGGCCACTTGCGGCGCGTGCTCGTGCTTGAGATAGACGCTGGCGCTGGTCATGGCATCGATGGGCAGGTCCGCGCCATAGGGATAGTTGTTGCGCGGATAGGAGAGCGGCCGCGATTCCCAGGTCGCCGGTTGCTCTGCGGCGGGGGACTGATGCGCCGTGAGCGGCTGGTCGTGGCAGGTGACGCACGAGGCGCGATAGAGGCGACGGCCTTCCTCCTGCTCGGGCGTGAGATTCGGCTGGTCGAGGGCGATCTCGCCGCGCACGAACGGATAGGCGGCCTTGTAGCGATCGTGATTGGCCCAGCCGTTCTCGGGCGAGTGATAGCGCGTGTTCGGCGCGTGCGCCGTCATGAATTCGCTGCGCACGAAGTCCGTCACGGCAGCCATGTCGTCCGGCTTCAGGATGCCCTTGAAGCTCTTCATGGCCGTGCCCGGACGCCCGTCGCGCAGGGCAGTCAGCATGGCATCGCGGCCGAGCTGGCTCGGCGTCACCGAAGTGAAGTCGCGCGGCTTCGGGTTGAGGAAATCGCTGGCCAGCGTGCGCGCGTCGCCCGAGTAGCCGTGGCAGAAGTAGCAGCGGAAGTTGTAGATCTTGCGGCCGCGCTCGTGATACGCGTCGGCCGGCTTGCCGGACGCGGCGGGAGCCGCGGTGCCGGGCCGTCCGTCGCGCAGCGTCTTCAGCATCGAGTCGCGGCTGACCTGATTCGGCGCCAGCGACGTGAAGTCGCGGGGCTGGGGAGTCAGGTAGCCGCTCGCCAGCGTGCGCGCGTCGCCGGGTCAAAGCTCTCGGCGCCTATCCGAATTTTCCCGAGGCCGTCCTCGCGGACGGTCGTGCGCTCGCGCAGTTGAAGCAGGACGATGCTGCGAAAGCACGTTTTGAGCAGTTTGTAAAAATGCGGCCCGCGGACGACCCGGACCGCAAACGGGCCGTGCGATACATCAGCCAGCCGGAACTGGCGCGTGCCAGAATGGCACCTCCCTTCACAGTCACTACGACCGACGGACAGCAGATCTCACTGGATGACC
>DASVZD010000042.1:0-1580 GCA_036391815.1 Rhodocyclaceae bacterium | reverse complement strand
CGCCGAAGTCCTCGTAGCGCCACTCGTCGAACAGGTAGGGGCCGAAGCCCGAGCGCTTGATCGACTTGAGGAACTGCTTGGGGATGATGGCGTCGGTGTCGACGTTGGCCCGGTCCAGCGGGCAGACGAGGCCGTCGAGATAGTTGAACGGTTTCATTTTCTGTCCTCTCAGATGGATTTGCGGACGTCGACGAAGTGGCCGGCAATCGCCGCGGCGGCGGCCATTTCGGGACTGACGAGGTGCGTGCGGCCTCCCGCGCCCTGGCGGCCCTCGAAGTTGCGGTTCGAGGTCGACGCGCAGCGCTCGCCGGGGGCGAGGCGGTCCGCGTTCATGGCCAGGCACATCGAGCAGCCCGGCTCGCGCCATTCGAAGCCGGCTTCGAGGAAGATCTTGTCGAGACCTTCGGCTTCGGCCTGGCGCTTCACCTGGCCGGAGCCGGGAACGACGAGCACCTGCTTGACGTTGTCGGCCTTCTTCTTGCCCTTCGCCACGGAGGCGGCGGCGCGCAAGTCCTCGATGCGCGAGTTGGTGCAGGAGCCGATGAACACCTTGTCGATCCTGATCTCGCTGATCGGCGTGTCGGCTTCGAGGCCCATGTACTTGAGGGCGCGCTCGATGCTGCCGCGCTTGACGGCGTCCTTCTCCTTCGCCGGATTCGGCACCTTTGCGCCGACCGCCAGCACCTGCTCGGGCGAGGTGCCCCAGGTCACCTGCGGTTCGATCTTGCTGCCGTCGAGTTCGACGACGGCGTCGAACTTCGCGTCTGGGTCGGTCTTCAGCGTGCGCCAGTAGGCGATCGCCTTGTCCCAGTCGCAATGCGGCGCGTAGCGCTTGCCGTCGAGATAGGCGAAGGTCTTGTGGTCGGGCGCCACGATGCCGGCGCGCGCGCCCGCTTCGATGGCCATGTTGCAGACGGTCATGCGGCCTTCCATCGACAGCGCCTCGATCACCGGGCCGGCGAATTCGATGGTGTAGCCGGTGCCGCCGGCGGTGCCGATCTTGCCGATGATGGCGAGCGCGACGTCCTTGGCGGTGACGCCCTTGCCGAGCTGGCCCGTGACCTTGACGAGCATCGACTTCGACTTCTTCGCCACCAGCGTCTGCGTCGCCAGCACATGCTCGACCTCGGAGGTGCCGATGCCGTGCGCGAGCGCGCCGAAGGCGCCGTGCGTCGCCGTGTGGCTGTCGCCGCAGACGACCGTCATGCCCGGCAGCGTGGTGCCGTTCTCGGGTCCGATGACGTGGATGATGCCCTGGTTCTCGTGCTTGAACGGGAAGTAGACCAGCGCGCCGAATTCCTTGATGTTCTGATCGAGCGTGTCGACCTGCAGCTTGGCGATCGGCTCCTCGATACCCTTGTCCCAGTGGTTGGTGGGCGTATTGTGGTCGGGGTTGGCGACGATGCTGTCCTTGCGCCACGGCTTGCGGCCGGCCAGGCGCATGCCTTCGAAAGCTTGCGGGCTGGTCACTTCGTGCATGAGGTGGCGATCGATGTAGAGCAAACAGGTGCCGTCGCTTTCCTCTCTGACGACGTGAGACTCCCAGAGCTTGTCGTAGAGTGTCTTGCCAGTCATAACTG
>DASVZD010000041.1:0-10506 GCA_036391815.1 Rhodocyclaceae bacterium | reverse complement strand
TCCCGTGCGCCACTACTTCCCGGATTCGCGCTGGAAGGAGATCCTGACGCACAAGAACATGGAGCTGGTGATCGCCATCGACGTGCTGCCGTCCGACACCACGGCCTACGCCGACGTGATCCTGCCCAACTCGACGTATCTCGAGCGCTCCGAGCCGAACATCTACGCCAACGGCGTCAACCACGACCTCGGCCTCACCACGCGCTACGCGGCGATCGACCCGCTCTACGACACGCGCGAGATCCCGGACATCCTGATGAAGATGACCGAGATCATCAGCGGCCAGACCGACTCCTTCATCGACCACATCGACAAGCTGACCGGCCTGTCGGCCGCGTCGGTGCGCAAGCAGTTGCCGGCGCTGCAGGGCAAGACCAAGAACCCGCTGACGGTCGCCTACCGCGAGGCCGCCTTCGATCTGGCCGCCGAGGAGGCGGAGATGACCAAGGAGCAGCTCGACACCGTGCTGCGCGAGAAGGGCGTCTGCATCATCGAGAGCAAGGAGCGCCTGCTCGACCAGCACGCCATGCCGCGCAAGATGCCGCTGCCCTCGCCGAGCGGCCGCGTCGAGTTCTACTCGGGGCTGTTCGACGGCCTGCGCAAGATGGGCGGCACGGCGCCGCAGTTCGCCGTGCTGGCGACGCACATCCCGACCGAGTGCCGCTCGGGCGCCGCGAGCAGCCTGGCCGACGACGAGTTCTACTTCACCTACGGCAAGGCGCCGACGGTCTCCTACGCCTCGACCAACAACAACAATCCCGTGCTGGCGGCGATCAACAAGTTCAAGGAGGACATCTACACCCACGTGTGGATCCATCCGTCGCGCGCCGCCTTCCTCAACATCGTCGAAGGCGACCCGATCCAGATCACCAACACCAAGAGCGGCCAGACCGCCAGTGGCCACGCGCACATCACGCGGCTGATCCATCGCGAGGCGATCTTCCTCTACTCGAGCTTCGGCGCGGAGAACCCCTGGCTGACCCGTTCGCACGGCGTCGGCACGGCGACCAACAAGCTCATCCCCTACAACCTGGAGCCGGTCACGGCGGGCTTCCGTTCGCAGGAGTTCACGGTGCGAATTAAGAAGGCGGTGCAGAAGGGAGGTGTGGCATGACGCGCTACGCCATGGTCATCGACCTCAATACCTGCGTCGGCTGCAACGCCTGCATGGCGGCCTGCGCGATGGAGAACCAGACCCCCGTCTGGAAGGGCAAGTGGCGCACCTACGTGCACGACAAGGAGATCGGCGTCACCGAGCAGGTGCGCCGCCGCTTCTTCCCGCGCCTGTGCAACCACTGCTCGAACCCGCCGTGCCTCACCGTCTGCCCGACCGGCGCCACCACGCAGCGCCCCGACGGCATCGTGCTGATCGACCCCGACCGCTGCATGGGATGCCGCGCCTGCGCCATGGCCTGCCCCTACGACGCGCGCTATGAAGTCACCTACGCCGACATCGATGCCGGCCGCGAGTTCTACGGCGAGGAGGAACTGCAGCGCCAGGTGCCGAGCATGGACAAGTGCTCGTTCTGCGCGCACCGCGTCGACAAGGGCCTGAAGCCGGCCTGCGTCGAGACCTGCGTGGGATCGGCGCGCCAGTTCGGCGACCTCGACGACCCCAACGACCCGGTCGCGCAGATTGTGGCGAGCGGCATCGCGCAGCCGCTGATGACCTACCTCGGCACGCGGCCGAACGTCTATTACATCGACGACACGAAGCGGAAGGGCTAAGCCATGGACACGATGAGCTATACGACGCAGGACCTGTGGACGTGGTGGATCGCCATGTACCTCTTCTTCGGGGGCCTGGGCGCGGCGACGCTGTCGATCAGCTTCCTCTCCGACATGTTCTGCCGGCCGCACCGCCAGCTGGTGCTGTGGGGCGCGCTGTCGGGCGTGGTGATGCTGGGCATCAGCTCGGCCGTGCTGTTCGGCCACCTGCTGCACCACGTCGCGGTGATCAACGTGCTGAACCCGCTGGTGCTGTTCCGCCAGCCGCATGCCTGGATCGCCTGGGGCACGCAGTTCATCCTCTGGATGATGGTGTGGGGCATCGTCTACGCGCTGCCCTACATGCGCGAGACGCCGTCCTTCGTGAAGCTGCCGGTGGTCGGCGGACTGCTCAAGGGCCCGTTCGTCGACTGGATCGTGCGCTGCTGCCAGAAGCGCCGCCGCTGGGTCGGCTGGCTCGCCACCATCAACGGCATCGGCACCGCGGTGTACACCGGCCTCTTGATCCAGTCGTTCCCGGCCGTGGCGCTGTGGCACAACCCCGGCGTGCCGCTGCTGTTCACCGTGTCGGCGTTCTCGACGGCCTTCGCCTACCTGGTGGTGCTGATGAACGTGTTCATCCCGGACCCCAACGACAGCGACATCCGCCATCGCTTCGAGCGCTTCGGGCTGATCCTGATCGCCACCGAACTGGTGATCATCTTCTCGTTCTTCAACTACACGCTGTCCGGCTCGGAGTCGGGCTACCGCTCGGCGCAGCTGCTGTGGCACAACTGGGGCTGGCTGATCGGCTTCCTCGGCTTCGGCCTGATCGTTCCCTTCTTCATCGACCTCAAGGGCGTGATCAAGGGCTGGGGCTCGCGCGTGCCGACCGTCTCGGCGGCGCTGCTGGTGCTGATGGGCGGCTACCTGCTGCGCCACTACTTCATGTACTCCGGCGTGTATGCGCGGCCCTGGTAAGGCGATGAACGCCTCGCCCGACTCGCTGCGCCTGCTGGCCGGCCTGCTGGCCAGCCCGGGCGACGACGCGGTCGAGGCCGTCGCCGAACTGGCTGCCGAGCACGAGTGGCTGGCCGGGCCGGCCGCGGAGCTACGCACGCTGCCGCCCGGCGAGTGGCAGGCCGAGCACACGCGGCTGTTCGTCTCCGGCCATCCCAAGACGGCCTGCCCGCCGTTCGAGTCGGCCATGACCGGCGGCTCGCTGCACGGCGCCGCCTGCGACCAGCTGGCCGACCTCTACCGGCGCGCCGGGCTGGAAGCCGCCGGGCTGCCGCCCGACTATCTCGGCACGCAGCTCGAATGCGCCGCGCACCTGTTGGAGCGCGGCTGCGAACACAGCGCGGCATTGCTCGACGAGCTCAAGCGCAAGCACGTGGGCGCCTGGCTGCCGCGCTTCAGCGCGACGCTGCGCGCCGAGACCCGGCTGCAGTTCTACCGCGAACTCGCCGACCGGCTGGAGGCCGCGCTCGATGAGTGACTGGCAGGTCAGCCCGCTCGCCGCCGCCGACGACGCCCGGCTGGTCGCCGACGTGCGGGCCTGCTTCGACGACCTCTACCGCCGGCGCTTCGGCGAGGACTGGCAGGTCAACCACGACCTGCCGGTGGAGGTGCGCGCCTTCCGCCGCAGCGAGGGCTGGTGCGTCTTCCTGCTGCTGACGCCGTGGATGATGGCGCGCGTCTACCTGCCCGAGCGCGATCCCGGCCTGGCGCTGCCCGCCGGCTGGAGCGCCGCCGAGCGCGCCGAGGCGCCCTTCACGGTGATCGGCCCGGCGCTCTCGTTCGAGCTGCTCGGCGGCGAGCAGAAGGCGCACCTGAACTACCTGCCCGGCCTCGGCCATTTCCTGCTGCAGCCGCTGGTGCAGTCGATGCAGTCCTACGCCAGCGCCGACGCGGTGTTCGAGGCGTGGAACGAAGTGATCACGACGCGCATGCAGGCGATGGAGCAGATGAAGCGCGAATGCACATGGCAGCGCGAGGTGTCGCGCAGGGAGTTCTTCACCAGATTCGGCCCCCGCTAGCAGTCCTGGCGGGTGCCACCCGGTTCCGGTCTATCCTCCTCCAGACCGTTTGCCGGCGCCTTCGGGCGCCGGCTTTTTCTTTTCAGCGCACCAGTCCCAGCTTGCGCGACCACCACGGCGTCAGCGCCGGCAGCAGCGTCAGCGTCCACACCACCACCCAGGCCGTCAGCGGCAGCAGCTGCGACAGTTCGGGGAAGGTCGCGGCGGTGACCACCGCCAGCACCACCGGGATCACGCCGGTCTCGCGCACGATGCAGAGGAACAGCTTGTCCTTGATGGCAAGGCGGGTCGGCAGCATCGACAGCAGCACCGCGGCCGGCCGCGCGACGAGGATGAACGCCAGCGAGATGGCGAGGCCGAGCAAGGCGGTGTTCCACAGGTCGCCGAGGGCGACGAAGGGACCGACCATCATGAAGATGACGGGCTTGGCGATGCTCTCGACCTTGATCTCCATCGCATGCATGGTGCGATGGAAGCGTTCGTCGTTCGGGCCGTAGTTGCCCAGCAGGCCCGACAGGAAGGCCGCCAGGAAGCCGTTGCCGTGGATCGCCTGCGCCAGGACGAAGCTGAGCAGGGGAATGGCGAGGACGACGGCGAAGTCGTAGCTGGATTCCGCTCCCTTGCGGGCCTGGAAGACTTCGTAGGCGTACATCGCGCCCCAGCCGGCGATGCCGGCCACGGCGCCGAAGAGGAACTGCTGGCCGAGGTGCATCAGGTTGCCGGGGCTGAAGAGGCCGACGAACAGCGCCGACGGCGTCTCCACCGAGGTCCCGGCCAGGATCATCGCCGCCACCGCGCCGACGAAGATCGCGCCCACCGCGTCGTTGAGCGCGCTCTCGGCGACCGAGATGCCGGTGAGGTGCTTGAACTCGTCCTTGAAGGCGATGCGCTTGAGCGTCGGGATCAGGGCCGCCGGATCGGTGGAGCCGAGGATGGCGGCCAGCAGCGCGGCGGTCCTGGCGTCCAGCCCGATGGCCGCCAGCGCCACGAACATGACGGCGAAGGTGATCAGGTAGCCGACGATGGCGATCATCAGCGTCGGGAAGGCGATCTTCAGGAAGTGGCGCTTGTCGAGTTCGTCGCCGCCGCCCTTGAGGATGATGGCCGCCAGCGCCGTGCAGGTCACGACGGCCAGCGTGGTCTGCGAGGCGAGCGGCGCCAGCGCGTCGTGCAGCACGATGCCGACCAGCAGCTGCAGCGTGAAGCTGGGGAACACGGTGCCTTCCGCCAGCCCGCTGCAGAACCAGCCGAACACCAGGAACAGCCCGAGGCACCAGAGCGACAGGGCGACGGCGGCTTCGGCGCCGTCGAGATGGCCGAGCCGCGCGAGGATTCCGGGCGCCACCTCGTTGAGCAGGAAGGCCGCCGCGAAGAGGGCGAGGATCTTGACGTAATTCAACATCGGGAACTCCGGGAAACATTGGCGCGCCGGGTTCCGGCGCGGGGCGCCATGATACACAAGGGCGCCCGCTTTCCGGGCGCCGGCCATGAAGCCGGTATGATTCGGCCGTCACGCCGGATTCCAAACGACATGAGCTTCCGCCTGCATTCCCGCGAAACCCTGAAGGCCCGCGCGCTGCTGCTTGGCGACCGCATCGACCTGCGCGCGTTCAAGATCGCCGACTGCCTGGCCACCACGCCGCTCACGGTGGAGGTGGACGGCGACGGCGGCATCGCCGTGCTGTTCCGCTACGGCGTCGTCGTCCTGTTCGGCACGCACGGCGCCGACGAGGTGCGCTTCGTCGAGTCGATCCGCCACCTGATCACCAATCCCTACGCGACGCCGGAAATCGAGGAGCTGGAGATCCGCCAGAGCCCGTCGGGGCCGGCCATCCAGGCCGGGGTCGTCTCGCTGGACGGCATTTCGCTGGAGAAGCTGCATCTGGTCGCCGATGCCCTCAGCAAGCACCTCGTGCTGTCGCTCTACGAGAACCGCGTGGCCGGCGAGTTCGACAAGATCGAGCCGCTGGCGCAGGAACTGGCGACCGCCGGCAAGGTGCGCGCCGGATCGAAGACGCTGCTGTCGAAGATCGGCCACCTGCTGCTGATCGCCCATCGCATGGTGGGCCGCGCGGCGGTGGGAGACAAGCCGGAAACGCTGTGGGAACACCCCGAGCTGGGCGGCTTCTTCGCGATACTCGAGGACGAGTTCGAACTGGCGGAACGGCAGTCGGCGCTCGATCGCAAGCTGAGCCTGATTTCCGAGACCGCGCAGACGCTGGCCGACGTCTGGGACAACCGCCAGCTGCGCAAGCTCGAGTGGTACGTGATCGCGCTGATCCTGTTCGAGATCGTCCTCAGCCTGTTCGAACTGGCCGGCCGGCTGCACTGAAGCGCCCCCTCATCCCCGTTTGAATTCATCGGCTTCCCGGCGGTCAGATGCTATGGCCGCGAGGAAACGATGAAGCCGCTCAGTTCGCTCAAGCACAGGATCAGCCGCCGCATCGCCCATGCCGCGGCGAGCCGCCCGGCCCAGCCGTTCCGCTTCCAAACGGACCGCCCCGGCTCGCCAGCCGAGCCCGAGCCGCTCCCGCCGTTCGAATGGACATCGATCCTCGACCGCTCGCCGGAACCGGCGTTCGTGCACGACGCCGACCAGCGCGTCCTGCGCTGCAATCCCGCCTATGCCGCCAAGGCCGGGCTGCCGATGGCGGAGATCGTCGGCAAGCCGTACTGGCAGGTGCTGCCCAGGCTGCCGTCGCAGCCGCCGCCGTGCGCGCTCGACTCGGCGGAAGGCGCGCTGCCGATCCTGGCCACCGAGGACGGCCTGGTGCTCGAGGAGCACAAGACGGCGGCCGTCTGCCCGGCAGGCAAGTTCTGGTATTGCCGCCACCTGCTGGAGGACATCACCGTGCGCAGGCACCTGGAACAGGCGCTTGCCCGCGAGAAGGCCGTGGTCGACGCGATCATCGAGACGGCGCCCAACACCTTCTTCCTGGCCAATGCCGAGGGCGGCCTGGTGCGCTGGAACAGCTATGTCCGGCGGCTCACCGGACTCCCCGACGAACAGCTGCAGGGCGCCTCCCTGCTGTCCTTCGTCCATCCCGACGATCGCGCGCTGGTCTCGGCCAAGCTGCTCACGGCCGTGGCCACGGGCAGCACGCAGATGGAGGCGCGGGTCGTCGGCGAGGGCGGCCGCCCCTGCGACTTCCTGTCGAACCTGAGGCGGGTGACCATCGACGGCGTTCCCTACGTCGCGGGATTCTGCATCGACATCTCCCGGCGCAAGCGCGCCGAACGGGCGCTGGAGGAACAGAAGGCCTTCCTCGATGCGCTGGTGGAGAACATCCCCGGCGTCTTCTGCGTGCTCGACCCGGAAGGCAACTTCCTGCGCTGGAACAGCAACCTCAACAAGCTCACGGGATTGAGCGACGACGAGCTCCACAAGCGCAACTCGCTGCTCACGATCGCCGAGGAGGACCGGGTGGAGGCGGCGCACCGGCTGCAGGAGGCGTTCGAGGGCGGCTACGTCAGGAGCGTCCTGCACGTCGTCTCGCCGGATCGCGGCAAGCGCGCCTACCTGATGACGGGACGCCGCTTCGAGATGGAGGGCAGCGCCTACGTGGTCGGCGTCGGCATGGACACCACCGAGCAGATCGCCGCCATCGAGGCCCTCGAGCACGAAGCGCGCATCGATGGACTGACCCAGATCCCGAACCGCGGCTGCTTCCTGCGCCGCGCCATCGACGAGTTCTCCCGCAGCCGCCGCTACGGCCATCCGCTGGCGTTCTGGATCGTGGACCTCGACCACTTCAAGGCCGTCAACGACAGCTACGGGCATCAGGCCGGCGATGCCGTGCTGCGCGCCTTCGTGGACATCGCGCACCAGGTGCTGCGCGACTGGGACTTCATCGGCCGCCTGGGCGGCGAGGAATTCGGGGTGCTGCTGCCGGAAACCGGCAGCCAGCAGGCCCTGCTGGCCGCCGAGCGGCTGCGCCAGGCGGTCGGCAGCACGCCGATACCGCTGGGCGAGGACCAGGCCGTCGCGGTGACGGTGTCGATCGGCGTGGCGACCATGGAGGCCGACGACGGCGACGCGCACGCCCTGCTCGCGCGTGCCGACGCCGCGCTGTACGCGGCGAAGAACACCGGGCGCGACAAGGTGGCGCTGGCGGACCGCGCACCGGCGGACTGAGCCGATCGGCGCATGCCGAAGCCGGCGGCGGAAACGCGGCGGGCACACGGCGCGCCTAAGGTCATCCGGGATCCATCGCCGCCTCGACATGCCGCCAACCGCCCGACGCAACCCGCGCATCTCGGCCGCAGGGCTGCGGGCGCTGCTGCGCCGGCGCTTCGGCCTGCAGGACTTCCGCCCCGGCCAGGAGGAAGTGATCCGCAACGTGCTGCGGGGCATCGACACCCTGGCGGTGATGCCCACCGGCGCCGGCAAGTCGCTCTGCTACCAGCTGCCCGGCCTGCTGCTGTGGGGCACCACGGTGGTGGTGAGCCCGCTGATCGCGCTGATGGACGACCAGGCCGACAAGCTCGACGACGCCGGCGTGGACACCGCGCGCATCAACAGCACGCTGACGCGCAGCGAGCATGCGGAGACGCTGGAGCGCATCGGCGACCAGGCCAGCGAGATCGTGTTCGTCACCCCCGAGCAGCTGCAGGCGCCGGCAACCATCGAGCGGCTGAAGGCGAATCCGATCGACGTCTTCGTGGTCGACGAGGCGCACTGCGTCTCGGACTGGGGGCACGACTTCCGCCCGGCCTTCCTCGAGATCGGCAATGCGCTGAGGAGGCTCGGCCAGCCGCCGGTGCTGGCGCTCACCGCCACCGCCACCGACCGCGTCGTCGACGACATCCGGCGCCAGCTGGGGCGGCCGCGCATGACGGTCATCAACGGCAGCATGTACCGCGCGAACCTGCAGTACGGCGTGACGCAGGTCGGCAGCGAATCGGAAAAGCAGCTGGCGCTCGACCGCATCCTCACGCGGGTCCACGGCACCCGGCTCGTCTATGCCGCCACCGTGCGGGCCGCCGAGGAGCTGCACGCGCGGCTGCTGCGCATCGGCCATCCCGCCCTGCTCTACCACGGCGGCCTGCCGGCGCAGCGGCGGCGCGAGAGCCAGGCGCGCTTCATGAACGAGGAGGAGGTGGTGATGGTGGCCACCAACGCCTTCGGCCTCGGGATCGACAAGCGCAGCGTGCGCGCCGTCGTGCATTACCAGATGCCGGGCTCGCTGGAAGCCTACTACCAGGAATCGGGACGCGCCGGCCGCGACGGCGAGCGCGCGCTGTGCGAGCTGCTGTTCGACTACGGCGACCGCCGCATCCAGAAGTTCTTCCTGGTCAACCGCTATCCGGGGGCCGCCGACATCGAGCAGGTCTGGCGGACGCTGCAGGGCGCCGCGCACGGCGAGCGCCCGACCGCGCTCGAGCTGTCGAAGCGGGTCGCCGCCGTCGCCGCCACCAAGGTCCGCGTCGCGCTGAAGGCCCTGCACGACGCCGGCTTCGTGCGCATGCAGCGGGGCCGCTACGCGGTCACCGAGCAGGGCTTCGATCGCGCCCAGGCCGACGAGGTGGCGGCCCGCTACGAACAGCGCGCCGAGCTCGACGCCGCCAAGCTCGAGCAGCTGATGGCCTACGCCTACAGCGTGCGCTGCCGCTGGCGCACCCTGCTCGACTGCTTCGGCGAGACGCCGGAATGGGAGCGCTGCGGCATTTGCGACAACTGCCGCCATCCCGAGCGGGCCGAGGCGCCCGCCGGCGCCGCCGATGTCCCGCAGGAGAAGCACGACGAGCCCGACGCCGCGTTCCGCCTCGGGCAGCGCGTCGCCGTGCCGCGCTACGGCGACGGCACCGTGACCGAACTGGCGGGCGACATCGTCACCATTGCCTTCCCCGACGGCGAGCGGCGCCGCTTCATGCAGTCGTTCGTCCGCGACGGGGCCGGCAAGCCGCGCAGGAGATCGAGATGAAGCACACCGAAATGAAGCCCGCCTCCGCCTACTCGCGCTTCTCGCAATGGGTGTCGCGCGCCAGCGGCCGGCCCTCGGCCTTCGTTTCCGTCATCGCGTTGACGCTGCTCTGGGGCCTCACCGGCCCGCTGTTCCATTTCAGCGACACCTGGCAACTGGTGATGAACACCATCTCCTCGATCGTCACCTTCCTGATGGTGTTCGTCATCCAGAACACCCAGAACCGCCAGACCGACGCCATGCAGATCAAGCTCGACGAACTGATCCGCGCCACCGAGGGCGCGCACAACACGCTGATGGACCTCGAGGACGTCGACGACCAGCAGCTGATCGACTTCCGCAACCGCTACACCGCCCTGGCGCGCGAGGTCCGTGAAGAGCTGGCGCGCCGCCATCGCGACACCGACACGCACACGCCGGACGTCTAGGGCGGCGGGGGACACCGTCGCCGCGCGTCGTTGGCGAAGCCCGAGGGCGCGATAGTTCCATTGGCGCGCCCGCAGCCGGAACGTCCGCCGTTCCCATCCGGTCCACCTCTGCATTCCTTCCTGCCAACGCGCGCAGACTTCCTTCGAAAGGAACAGGTGATGGAATACCTCGTCAGGATGACGTTTGTCGACCCCGGCCCCCTGCTTGGTCCGGATCAGGCGGCGCAAGTCGTCGAAAGCCTGGTCGTGCCGAGCTTCAAGAAGCTCGCGGAGCTGAAGGCGAGCGGCAAGATCCGGGGGGGCGGGGCGGTGGCCGGAGCGCGCGCCGCCGTCTTCATCGCCGATGTCGCAGACAACGCCGAACTCGACCAGCTGCTGCTGGGCATCCCGTTGTGGCGCGTCGTCAGG
>DASVZD010000040.1:0-16915 GCA_036391815.1 Rhodocyclaceae bacterium | reverse complement strand
GCCTGCTTGAGGACTTCTTCGGGCAGCGCGGCGGGACCGGCGCTGAAGTTGAACACACGGCTCATCTCTTCACTCCTCTTCGGTTTCAATGACCTTCTCGATGCCGGCCAGCTTGGTGCCGTCGTCGAGGTTAATCAGGGTAACGCCTTGCGCCGAGCGGCTGGTCTCGCGCACCTGCTTGACCTTGGTGCGGATCATCACGCCGCCGGTGGAAATCAGCATCACTTCGTCGTCGGGCTGCACCAGCACCGCCCCGACGACCTTGCCGTTGCGCTCCGAGGTGCTGATGGCGATCATGCCCTTGGTGCCGCGGCCGTGCTTAGTGTATTCGGAGATCGGGGTGCGCTTGCCGAAGCCGTTCTCGGTAGCCGTCAGGACGTTGATGTCCTCGCCCTCGGAAACCAGCATGCAGATGACGGCTTGGCCCTCCTCCAGCATCATGCCGCGCACGCCGCGCGCCGCGCGTCCCATCGCCCGCACGTCCTCCTCGGCAAAGCGCACCGCCTTGCCGGCGTCGGAGAACAGCATCACATCGTTGTTGCCGTTGGTGATCGACACGCCGATCAGGAAGTCGCCCTCGTCGAGCCCGACGGCGATGATGCCGGCCTTGCGCGGGTTGGAGAAGTCGGACAGCGGCGTCTTCTTGACCGTGCCCTGCGCGGTGGCCATGAAGACGTAGTGCGCGTCGTCGAATTCCTTGACGGGCAGCGCGGCCGTGATCTTCTCGCCCTCCTCGAGCGGAAAGAGGTTGACGATCGGCTTGCCGCGCGAGGTGCGCGTGCCCTCCGGCACCTCGTAGACCTTGAGCCAATAGACGCGGCCGCGCGTCGAGAAGCACAGGATGTAGTCGTGGGTGTTGGCGATAAACAGCCGGTCGACGAAATCGTCCTCCTTGACGGCGGCTGCCTGCTTGCCGCGGCCGCCACGCTTCTGCGTGCGGTAGTCGTCGAGGCGCTGGCGCTTGACGTAGCCGCTGTGGGAGAGCGTCACCACCATGTCCTCGCGGGCGATCAGGTCCTCGAGGTTGATGTCGGCCGTCTGCAGCACGATCTCGGAGCGGCGCTTGTCGCCGAACTGCGTCTTGATCGCCGTGAGTTCGTTGCCGATGATCTCCGTGATGCGGTCGGGACGAGCCAGGATGTCGAGCAGGTCGGCGATCTGCTCCATCACTTCCTTGTACTCGGCGACGATCTTGTCCTGCTCGAGGCCGGTCAGTCGCTGCAGACGAAGCTCGAGGATCGCCTGGGCCTGGGTGTCGGACAGGTAGTAGCCGCGGCGCGACAGGCCGAACTCGGGCGCCAGGCCCTCGGGCCGCGAGGCCTCGGCCGAGGCGCGCGCCAGCATCTCCTCGACCAGCGGCGACTTCCAGGCGCGCGCCATCAGCTCGCGCTTGGCGTCGGCCGGCGTCGGCGCCGCCTTGATCAGCGCGATGACCTCGTCGACGTTCGACAGCGCGACGGCAAGGCCTTCCAGGATGTGGCCGCGTTCGCGCGCCTTGCGCAGTTCGAACACGGTGCGACGCGTGACGACCTCGCGACGGTGCGACAGGAAGCATTCGAGCAGTTGCTTGAGGTTCAGCAGTTGCGGGCGGCCGTCGACTAGCGCCACCATATTCATGCCGAAGGTGTCTTGCAGTTGCGTCTGCTTGTAGAGGTTGTTGAGCACGACTTCAGGCACTTCGCCGCGCTTGAGTTCGATCACCAGGCGCATGCCGGATTTGTCGGACTCGTCCTGGATATGGGCGATCCCCTCGATCTTCTTGTCGTTGACCAGTTCGGCGATCTTTTCCTGCAGGGTCTTCTTGTTGACCTGATAGGGCAACTCGTCGACGACAATCGCCTGGCGGTCGGTCTTGCCGATGTTCTCGAAGTGCGTCCGGGCGCGCATGACGACGCGGCCGCGTCCGGTCAGGTAGCCCTCGCGCACGCCGGACACACCATAGATCAGGCCCGCAGTCGGGAAGTCCGGCGCCGGCACGATCTTGATCAGATCCTCGATCTCGATGGCCGGGTTGTCGAGCATGGCCATGCACGCATCGATGACTTCGCCGAGGTTGTGCGGCGGGATGTTGGTGGCCATGCCGACGGCGATGCCCGAGGAGCCGTTGATCAGCAGGTTCGGGATCCGGGCAGGCAGGATCAGCGGCTCGTTCTCGGAACCGTCGTAGTTCGGCCCGAAGTCGACCGTTTCCTTCTCGATGTCGGCCAGCAGTTCGTGACCGATGCGCGCCATGCGAACTTCCGTGTAACGCATGGCCGCCGCGTTGTCGCCGTCGACCGAGCCGAAGTTGCCTTGACCGTCCACCAGCATGTAGCGCAGCGAAAAGTCCTGCGCCATGCGGACAATGGTGTCGTAGACGGCCGTATCGCCGTGCGGGTGATATTTACCGATGACGTCACCGACGATACGGGCCGACTTCTTGTAGGCCTTGTTCCAGTCGTTGGAAAGCTCGTGCATGGCGTAGAGCACGCGGCGATGCACGGGCTTGAGGCCGTCGCGGGCATCCGGCAGGGCGCGGCCGACGATCACGCTCATGGCGTAATCGAGGTAGGAGTGGCGCATCTCCTCTTCAAGGCTGACGGGAAGGGTTTCTTTGGCGAAAGACGTCATGTCGGTTGATTGACCCGGAAGGGAATGCTAAAAGGAGGGGATTTTAGCATGCCGGATGCGCACGCCCGAAGCCCGATCGCGCCCCGCAGCAGCGCCCTAACCGACTGTTTTAAATATAAGAATCCACTCAATTACGCCATGACCGCCATGCCACCCCAAGCCGCGCCGCCGGGCGCCCCCGCCGTCGTCGACCTCCTGATCGAACCGCGCTGGATGATTCCTATGGAGCCGGCCGGCGCGGTCATCGAGCAGCACGCCCTGGTGGTCGACCAAGGCCGGATCGTGGCCCTGCTGCCCGTGGAAGAGGCCCGTTCGCGCTATGCGCCGAGAGAACGGATCGTTCTCGAGGAGCACGCGCTCCTGCCGGGCCTGGTGAACCTGCACACGCACGCCGCCATGGCGCTGATGCGCGGCTTCGCCGACGATCTGCCCCTGCAATCCTGGCTGCAGGACAAGATCTGGCCAGCGGAAGCCAAGCACGTCTCGCCCCATTTCGTCCGCGACGGCACCTTGCTGGCCTGCGCCGAGATGCTGCGCGGCGGGGTGACCTGCTTCAACGACATGTATTTCTTTCCCCAGGACGCCGCCGCGGCGGCGCTCCGCCTCGGCATGAGGGCCGCACTCGGCGTGACGGTCATCGAGTTTCCCACCGGCTATGCGGCGAACGCCGAGGAGTATCTGGCGAAGGGGCTGGCGGCACGCGACGAACTGCGGGACGAAAGACTGATCTCCTTTTGCCTGGCGCCGCATGCGCCCTACACGGTGTCCGACCGGACCTTCGAGCGCGTCGCGACGCTTGCAGCCCAACTTGACCTGCCGATCCACATTCACGTCCACGAGACGCGGCACGAAGTCGAGGAAAGCCTCCGGCAGCATGGCGTGCGGCCGGTGGAAAGACTGCGCCGCCTGGGGCTGGTCGATCCGCGGCTGATCGCCGTACACGCCGTACACCTCTTGCCGGACGAAATCGACCTGCTCGCCACCAATGGCGCGAGCGTCGCGCACTGCCCGACCTCCAACATGAAGCTCGCCAGCGGCATCCCGCCGGTCGCCGGAATGCTGGGCGCAGGGCTGCGGGTCGGCCTGGGCACGGATGGCGCCGCCAGCAATAACCGCCTCGACCTGTTCCGCGAAATGCGCCATGCCGCGCTCCTCGCCAAGGCGGCCAGCGGCGACGCGACGGTCGCCAGCGCCCACCAGGTGCTCCGCATGGCGACCCTCGGCGGCGCCGAGGCGCTTGGGCTCGATGCCGTCATCGGTTCCTTGCTGCCGGGGAAATCGGCCGATCTGTGCGCCGTCCGGCTCGACGATTGGCTGCTCCAGCCCTGCTTCGACCCGGCCTCCCACCTGGTCTATGCGGCTGGGCGCGAAAACGTCACCCACGTTTGGATTGAGGGAAAGTTGCGGATTTGCGACGGAAAAGCTACAAAGATAGCCCAGGACGAATTGCTGGACATAACGCGGCTATGGCATAATATTCTTTGTGTGTAAAGCCTTCTGACGCAGTAACTGGCGCCATACCAACAACTTCTTGCTCAACGAGGTAACCATGAAAACCATACAAAAATCCTTGGTGCTTACCGCCCTGCTCGGCATCAGTGCCATCGCTCTCGCTCAGACCCCCGGTATCGACCGCAGCGGCAACGTGGGTTACCTGGTCGACAGCCGCGACAACGTCGTCAAGAGCGGCACCGGCCTGTGCTGGCGCACCGGCTACTGGACGCCCGCCATGGCGATCGCCGAGTGCGACCCGGATCTCGTGAAGAAGGTCGAAGGTCCCGCTGCCAAGGGCGGCGTCGTCCCGGCCGCACAGAAGATCACCCTGGCCGCCGACACCCTGTTCGACTTCGACAAGGCGACCCTGCGTCCCGAAGGCAAGGCCAAGCTGGACGAACTGGTGCAGAAGGTCAAGAACATCAAGCTCGAGGTGATCATCGCCGTCGGCCACGCCGACCGCTTCGGCACCGACAAGTACAACCAGAAGCTGTCCGAGAAGCGCGCCGAGTCCGTCAAGGCCTATCTGGTCGGCAAGGGCATCGAGCCGAACCGCGTCTACACGGAAGGCAAGGGCAAGAAGCAGCCGGTCACCAAGCCCGGCCAGTGCAAGGGCCCGAAGAGCAAGAAGGTCATCGCTTGCCTGCAGCCCGATCGCCGCGTCGAGATCGAAGTCATCGGCACGCAAGCCAAGTAACAGGCTCCGACCCGAAAAGCCCCGCTTCGGCGGGGCTTTTTTTGTCCACCCGCTGCCGACGCCCCGCAGGCGCGATTGCACCTTAGAATTCGTCCTATGACTCTCAATGCTGATCCCCAGGAACTCGCGAAGTTCGGCGACCTGGCCCACCGCTGGTGGGACCCCAATTCGGAATTCAAGGCGCTGCACGACATCAACCCGCTGCGCGTCGGCTGGATCGATCGCTGCGCGGCCCTGGCCGGCAAGCGGGTGCTCGACGTCGGCTGCGGCGGCGGGATCCTTGCCGAAAGCATGGCGGCGCTCGGCGCCGACGTCACCGGCATCGACCTCGCCGAGAAGCCGCTCGGCGTGGCGCGCCTGCATCTCTATGAAACGGGAGTCAAGGTCGACTATCGCCAGATCGCTGCGGAAGACCTGGCGGCGGCCGAACCCGCGTCATTCGACGTCGTCACCTGCCTGGAAATGCTCGAACACGTCCCCGATCCCGCCAGCACGGTGCGCGCGTGCGCGACGCTGGTGAAGCCGGGCGGCATGGCCTTCTTCTCCACCATCAACCGCAACGCCAAAGCATATCTGCTGGCCATCGTCGGCGCCGAATACGTGCTCGACATGGTGCCGCGCGGAACCCACGATTACGAGCGCTTCCTGCGCCCCGCGGAACTGGCGCGCCATTGCCGCGAGGCCGGCCTGTCGGTGGACGAGATCGTGGGGATGACGTACAACCCGCTGACCAAGACCTACGCGCTCGGCCGCGACACCAGCGTCAATTTCCTCCTGCGCGCCACGCGCAGCGCATGACCTCCGCAGTTCTGTTCGACCTCGACGGCACGCTCGCCGATACGGCCCGCGACCTCGGCGGCGCGCTCAACCGCCTGCTGGCGGAAGAGGACCGCGCTCCCGTTTCCTACGGCGCCCTCCGGCCGCACGTCTCCGGCGGCGTGCGGGCCCTGCTGCGCGTCGGTTTCGGCCTCTCCCCCGGCGATGCGCCATATGGCGGCCTGTATCAGCGCTTCCTCGCCCACTACCAATCGGCGATCTGCGCGGAAACGGTCCTGTTCGAGGGCATCCCCGAACTGCTCGACCAGCTCGACGCCCGTTCGATTCCATGGGGCATCGTCACCAACAAGTCGCAGCGCTTCACGCTGGCCCTGGCCGAAACGCTTGGCTTGCGGCATCGCGCCGCCTGCCTGGTGAGCGGCGACAGTGCGCCGCGCGGCAAGCCCGACGCGCGCCCGCTCCTGCTCGCCTGCCGCCTGGCCGGCGCCGTACCGGCTGATGCCCTGTATGTCGGGGACGACCTGCGCGACGTGCATGCCGGCAAGGCCGCCGGCATGCCGACGGTTGCGGTCCGCTACGGTTATCTGGGTGACGCCTTGCCCATTGACGACTGGGGTGCCGACAGCGTGGTCGCCACGCCGGGCGAGATCACCGCGCTGCTCTGATCTACTGATCTAGCGGGAACGTGGCGGCGGCGGATTGCCGCGGTAAAGCTCGCGCCCGGCGTCGTGGATGTCGCGTCGCAGCTGGCGACGCTCTTCGGGTGTCATGCGGCCGGGCTGAAAATCCTGATGGAATGGCGGATCACGCGGCGGATCCGCCTGCTGCTGGAGTCCGCTGCGCGCGAAGTCGCCGCGCGGCTCGGCCGGCATCCCGCGCCTCATCTGTGCGTGCGCGGGTGCCAATGCCGCCATAGCGGCAATGGCGGCTAGCGGTTTCCAAAACTTCCGGCTCATCTCGGTATCCTGCCTCGACCACCATCACTCAGACGCAGGGCCATTGTATTCGAGCCGCCGGGCCGGGCTTTGTAAGTCTTTGTAACTCCCCCGGCACAAAACACGACGGCCAAGATAGCATTCTCGCTATGACAAACACCAAGATTCTCGTCGTCGACGACGACCAGCGCCTGCGCAGCCTCCTCGAGCGCTACCTGACCGAGCAGGGCTTCACGGCCAAGGCCGTGGACGGCGCCGAGGCGATGGACAAGGCGCTATCGCGCGAACTCTACGATCTCATCGTCCTCGACCTGATGATGCCCGGCGAGGATGGCCTGGCGATCTGCCGCCGCCTGCGCGGCGCCGACAACCCCGTCGCCATCATCATGCTGACGGCCAAGGGCGACGAGGTCGACCGCATCGTCGGCCTCGAACTGGGCGCCGACGACTACCTGCCCAAGCCGTTCAACCCGCGCGAACTGGTCGCCCGCATCAACGCCGTGCTGCGCCGCCGCGGCGCCGCGCCCCCGCCCGGCGCTCCGGCCACCGAGGAGGAAATCATCCGCTTCGGCAACGTCGAGATCAATCTCGCCACACGCGAACTGAGCCGCAACGGCACGGCGACGCCGCTGACCACCGGCGAGTTCGCGCTGCTCAAGATCCTGGTCACGCATCCGCGCCAGCCGATGAGCCGCGACAAGCTGATGGAACTGGCACGCGGACGCGAGTACGACGTATTCGACCGCTCCATCGACGTGCGCGTCTCCCGGCTGCGCAAGCTGGTCGAGGAAGACCCCGCTAAGCCGCGCCACATCCAAACGGTATGGGGTTTCGGCTATGTTTTTGTTCCTGACGGAACAAAAAGCACCTGACTATGGCCCGCTTCCCCCCAGCCCCCTTCCCGCGGAAGGAGGCGACTAGGCAGTGGCCGCAACAGCGGCCAAACAGGTCGCTTGTCTGCGCATGAGATTGTTCCCCCGCACGCTGCTGTGGCGCACGTTCCTCCTGATCGCGCTGCTGATGCTGCTGTCGGTATGGGCCTGGTTCGCGATCTTCAATGCCTATGAGCGGGAGCCGCGCGCCCGCCAGCTTTCGCAGCTGATCGTCAGCGCGGCGAACCTCACGCGCGCGGCGCTGATCACCGCCCGGCCGGAGGCGCGGCTCGAACTGCTGCGCGAGTTGTCGGCGCGGGAAGGCATCCACGTCTATCCGGCCGAGCGCACCGACCGCATCGCCCCGCTGCCGGACCGGCCGTTCCTGCGCATGGTGGAAAGGCAGGTGCGCGAGCAACTGGGGCCCGACACCCGGCTGACCCTCGAGCGGGGCGGCGAACAGGCGCTGTTCGTCAGCTTCCGCATCGACGACAGCGACGAAGGCGACTATTGGCTGGCCATGCCGCGCGAGCGCATCGACCGCTTCTTCCCGCTCGAATGGCTCGGCTGGAGCGCCGCAGCGCTGCTGCTGTCGATCGTCGGCGCCTGGCTGATCGTGGCCCGCGTCTCGCGCCCGCTCAAGCGGCTGGCGGCGGCGGCAGCCGAAATTGGGCGCGGCCGGACACCCCACCCCGTCGTGGCCGACGGTCCCGCCGAGATCGAAACCCTCGCCCACGCCTTCAACCAGATGAGCGAAGACCTGGCGCGCCTCGACCAGGACCGCGCCCTCATCCTGGCCGGCATCTCGCACGACCTGCGCACTCCCCTGACGCGGCTGCGCATGAGCATCGAGATGAGCGGCATGGACGAAGCGTCGCGCGACGAATCGAGCGCCGACATCGAGGAAATGGACCGCACCATCGGGCAGTTCCTCGACTTCGCCCGCGCCGACGGCGGCGAGCCGCCGGAGCCGACGGACCTGGGCGCGATGCTGGCCGACCTGGCCGAGCAATATCGGCGCCGCGGCGCCGGCATGGAGTTCGATGCGCCGGCGATACCGCCCCAGACCGCCCGTCCCAAGGCGCTCCGCCGCGCCGTGGCCAACCTGGTCGAGAATGCCTTGCGCCACGCCGGTGTCGACCTGCCCATCCGGATATCGGTTGGCGCAAACGCCAACGAGCTCCGCATCGACGTCGCCGACCGCGGCCCCGGCATCCCCGCCACCGAGGCGGAACGCCTCAAGCTGCCGTTCACCCGCCTGGAAACCGCCCGCACCGGCGCGGTGGGTGCCGGACTCGGCCTGGCGATCGTCGAGCGCATCGCGCGCAGCCATGGCGGCCGCCTCGAGCTGCAGGAGCGCGACGGCGGCGGCCTGCTGGCGAGCATCGTGCTGCCGCGGGCCGATGCCGCGGTGCCCGAAGAGGCGGCATGAGCGCGCCGCGGCAGGCCGAGGCGCTGTTCTTCGAGAGCAACCGGCAGCTGGCCGCCGGCGATGCCGCCGGCGCGGAGGCCAGTCTGCGCGACTGCCTGCGTCTGGCACCCGACCTGGCGGAAGCCCATGCCAACCTGGGCATGCTGCTCGACCGGCGCGGTGCCGCCGACGAGGCCGAGGCCTGCCATCGCCGCTCGATCGCCCTCGACCCGAGCTACGCGCGCACCCACATGAACCTCGGCGTCAACCTGGCCCAGCGCAAGCGCTTCGCCGAGGCGGAAGCCGCCTACCAGGACTCGCTGCGCATCAATCCGATGTCCGCGGCCGCCTGGTCGAACCTCGGCGTCCTCTACGCCTGCACCAAGCGCGAAGCCGACGCCGAACGCTGCTACCGCACCGCCATGGCAATCGATCCGGGCTACGCCAACGCCAGGTTCAACCTGTCCTACGTCCTGCTGAGGCAGGGCCGCTACGAGGAAGGCTGGGCCAGCATGGAAGCGCGCGACTGGTATGCCGTGCTGGAGCAGCGGATCCCGTTTCCGCGCTGGCGCGGCGAGGACCTGGCCGGGAAGTCCCTGCTGATCGCCTTCGAAGCCGGGCACGGCGACATGATCCAGATGTGCCGCTATGCCGCCGAAATCAAGGCGAGGGGCGCCGTCCGCGTCGCCATGATCTGCCATCCGCCGCTCAAGCGCCTGTTCGCCACGCTGGACGCCGTGGACGAACTCATCGGCTTCGACGAGCCTTTGCCGGCGACGCCCTGCGACTTCTGGTCGCCGCCTTTCAGCCTCCCCCACTACTGCGGCACGCGCCTCGATTCGATCCCGGCGAGGCTGCCTTACCTGCATCCCGATCCGGCCGGCATGGCGCAATGGGCGCCCCGGCTGCCGACGGACGGGCTGCGCGTCGGCTTGGTCTGGAAAGGCAGCCGCGGCTTCGAGAACGACGCCGACCGCTCCCTGCCCTCGCTCGGCGTGCTGGCACCGCTGTGGAGCGTTCCCGGCGTGCGCTTCGTCAGCCTGCAAAAGGGCGCCGGCGAGGACGAGGCCGCGCAGCCGCCGGCCGGACAGCCGCTCGTCGACCTCGGCTCCCGGCTCGGCGACTTCGCCGACACCGCGGCCGTGCTCGCCCAACTGGATCTGCTGGTCAGCGTCGACACCGGCGTCGCCCACCTGGCCGGCGCGCTCGGCAAGCCGTGCTGGCTGCTGCTGCCCGATTACAAGACCGATTGGCGCTGGCTGGCGGAGCGGACGGATTCGCCGTGGTATCCCGGTGCGATGCGGCTGTTCCTCCAGCGGGCCGCGGGGGATTGGAAGCCGGTCGTCGAAGAAGTGCGCGCCGCGCTGTCCGACCTCGCAGGCGGGACGCGACGCTCGCCGGCCTAGGTGCCGGACAGGTCGCTGCTGGCCTGGCTGCGGCGCAACGCCCGCGCGTGCCGGTGCCGTGCCATCAGGCGCGGATCGGTGACGACCTTGCCGATCGTCTCGCCGCAGACCGCCACCACCCCGAGCACCGGCAGCACCATCATGAGACCCGGTATGCCCGCCACCGCGCCGCCGGCGAAGATCATCAGCACGGTCACCAGCGGATGCATGTGCAGGCTCTTGCCGATGGTCATCGGCATGTAGACAAAGTCGTCGAGCAGGCGCGCGATGATGAACAGCAGCACGGCCGAATAGGCGACGGCCGGCTGGTCCGGGAAATCGGTGGCTGCGACCAGCACGACCAGCGCGCCCCCGACGATCGACCCGACGTAGGGAATCCACGCCAGGACCGCGCTGATCAGGCCGAGCGCCAGCGGGTTCGGCAGGCCGAGCAGCCACAGTCCCGCCGCCAGGGTCAAGGTATCGAGCAGCGTCAGCTTCATCAGGCCGATGAAGTAGGCGCGCAACGTGCGATCGACCTCGTGCATCAGGTAGAGCGTCCGCTCGAAGAAGGCGTTGGGCACGGCGCGCGCGAGGAAGCGCTTGAAGCGCTGGCCGTCCTTGAGGAAGTAGAACGCCAGGAACGGCGCCAGCAGCAGCGAGGGCGTCCACGCGGCGATGCCCTTCATCGCGTCCTCCACGTGTTCGGCCGCGGTACCGCCCGAAGCCGCCAGCTTCTGCCTCGCCATGTCGGCGAGATGGGCCTCGGCGAACACCGACCAGCTGCGCTCCAGCGCTTCCAGCGAATGCTGCATCAGGCGCAGGCCGCCGGCCACGTACGGGTCGGTGGAGGCCTGGAGGTCCACCAGGTGGGCGCCGATCTGCGGCACCGCGAAGGCGCCGGCTGCCGCGATGGCGGCGAGGAAGAGGCCGATGTTCCAGCCCGCGGCGGCATCGCGCGACATGCCCTGGTAGACCAGGTACTGCGTCGGCGGCGTCAGGATGTAATAGATGATCAGCGCCAGCATGAAGGGCACGATCAGCCACAGGATCTTCTGGAACACCAGCAGCAGCAGGCAGGTGACGACGACGATCGCCGCCCAGACGACCGGTCCGGAGCCGTTGCGCGCCGGGCCGCTCATAGGTGCCGGTGGACCGCGCCACTGCCCGCCGCCGCCTCGCGCAGCCGCCGGCCCATGTTGCGCGCAAGCTGCAGCGAGATCTTCGAGGCGATGACGCCGTGCGTCTCCATCAGGCCCAGGAAGTCGTCGCGGAAGAACACCACCAGCCGGCAGTTCTCGGCCGCCCGCGCCTGCGCGGTGCGCGGCAGGTCCTCGAGCAGGGCGATGTCGCCGAAGAAGCTGCCGGCGCCCACGACCGCGAGCAAGCCGGTCTCCGGCTCGCCCTGGCGGCATATCAGCACCGCGCCGTCGAGGACGATGTAGATCGCCTGGCCGTCCTCGCCCTCGTCGAACACGACCTCGTCCTTCAGGAAATCGCGTTCGTGCAGGAGGCCATCGACGATCGCCAGTTCGCCCGGCGACAGGTCCACGAATAGCGACAGCTCGCGCAGTTTCTCGAGGCGCGGCGTAGTGCTGCGGCGAAACGGATTCAGTCCCAACGCGTTCCTCCCCGGGATGTTCGCTCCCTTCGTGGAGGCCGATTCTAATGCATGGGCCAGCGCCGCACGATCTCGTAGCGCGAGCCGCCGGGCTCGACGCGGGACTCGACCAGCACGAGATCCTCGACCGGCCAGGCGATCGGGCTGGCGAGCGGCGGCAGCGGCCGCCTGCAATCGGCATTGCGCACCAGCGTGGCATGCACCGCGAAGGGCCGGTCATCGAGCGTGAATCCCGCGACGCGCAGCTGGGCTGAAAGATCGGCGACCAGCCGGGACAGTTCGGGCGGCACGGCGCTGCAGCCGGCCCAGGCGATGCGATTGTGCTTCCAGCAGGCGGCCCGGTCGAGTTCCAGGATGAAGCGGCCGGCCCGAACGGCGTCGGCCGCGGCCTCGGCGGCTTGCAGCCGCGACGCCGGCACGCCGCCGAGGAACGCCAGGGTCAGGTGCAACGATTCCTCGCGCATGGCGCGTCCGCCGCAGGCGCGCTGCAGCGAGAGCGCTTCCCGGTGCAGTTGCGCGGCCACCGCCGCCGACGGCCACAGCCCGAAGAACAGTCGGCGCAGCGGTTCCGCCATGGCGCCTCCCTGGGCGATTCCGCCTAGGCGCGCACCAGCAGCGCCACCGCCTCGGCGGCGATGCCTTCGCCGCGGCCCGCGAAGCCCAGACGCTCGGTGGTCTTGCCCTTGATGTTGACCTCAGCGGTGCCGACCTCGAGGTCCGCGGCGACGTTGGCGCGCATCGCCTCGACGTGCGGCGCGATCCGCGGCGCCTGGGCGATCACCGTCGCATCCAGGTTGCCGACGCGCCAGCCGGCCGCCTTCACCGCCGCCATCGCGCCGCGCAGCAGCGCGCGGCTGTCCGCTCCGCGCCAGCGCTCCTCGGTGTCCGGAAACATGCGGCCGATGTCGCCGAGCCCGGCGGCGCCGAGCACCGCGTCGGTGATCGCATGCAGCAGCACGTCGGCGTCCGAATGTCCGGCCAGGCCGCGCTCGAAGGCGATCTCGACGCCGCCGAGGATCAGCTTGCGTCCGGGCACCAGCGCATGCACGTCGTAGCCCTGGCCGATGCGGAATGGAAGGTTCATGCGCGCTCCCTGTCGCGAAGGATGATTTCCGCCAGATGCAGGTCGAGCGGATAGGTGACCTTGAGGTTGGTGGCGTCCGCCGCCACCAGCTTGGGATGCAGGCCGAGCGCCTCGACCGCCCCGGCTTCGTCGGTGACGGCCGACGCCCGCTCCAGCGCCTTCAGCAGCAGCGCGTGGCGGAACATCTGCGGCGTTTGCGCCTGCCACAGCCGCTCGCGCGGGACGGTGACGGCGATGCGCGCCCCGCCGTCCTCGCGCTTGAGCGTATCGGCGACCGGCATGGCGAGGATGCCGCCGACCTCGTCGTCCGCCACGGCGGCGATCAGGGCCTCGACGTGGCGCCGCGTGATGCAGGCGCGTGCGGCGTCGTGCACCAGGATCCAGTCGTCCGCCGCCGCGCGCCCTGCGATCGCACGCAGGCCGTTGGTCACGCTCTCCGCCCGCGTGGCGCCGCCGCAGCGTAGGACGTCGAGACGCCCGTCGAAAACCGACCAGTCGTACCGGTCCCAATGGGCATCGTCCGCGGACAGGACGACGAACACGCGCGCCAGGCCGGGCACCGAACACAGCGCCGCGAGCGTATGCCAGATCAGGGGGCGGTCGAGCAGCGGCAGGTACTGCTTCGGGATCTGCGCGCCCATGCGGGCGCCGCCCCCTGCCGCCGGGACCAATGCGTAGTTTGCCATCGCGCGATTGTAGAGCCTATTGCGGGAGGCTCTACAATGCACTCCGTGAGCATCTTCGCCCCCATCGCCGTCGAGCATGTCCAGGCCTTCGTCATCAGCCTCGCCATCGGCCTGCTGATTGGCATCGAGCGCGAGCGGCGCGTCGATCCCAAGGCGGGCCTGCGGACCTTCGCGCTGGTCGGCCTGCTCGGCTGCCTGTGCGCGCTGATCGCCGAGAAGACCGGCAACGCCTGGATCCTGGCGGTCGGCATGCTGGTCGTCGGCGCCATGATGATCGCCGCCACGCTGGCCGATCCCGAGGAGACCGGCGATCCCGGCACCACCTCGGTCGTCGCCATGCTGGTGTGCTTCGGCCTCGGCGCCGCCGTCTGGTTCGGCTACGCGACGATCGCCGTCATGGCGGCCATCGCGACCACCGTGCTGCTCTACTTCAAGCAGCAGCTGCACGGCCTCACGACCAGCCTGACGCACAAGGACCTTATCTCGATGCTGCAGTTCGCCGTGCTGTCACTGGTGGTGCTGCCGGTGCTGCCCGACCAGGACTTCGGCCCCTACGGCGCGTTCAACCCGCACCAGATCTGGTGGATGGTGGTGCTGATCTCCGGCGTTTCGCTGGCCGGTTACGCGGCGCTGCGCATCGTCGGCGGCGAACACGGCGCGGCGCTGATCGGCTTCTTCGGCGGCATGGCGTCCTCGACCGCCACCACCATGGTGTTCGCCCGCCACGCGCGCAGCCACGCCGAACTGACGCACACCGCGGCCATCGTGATCCTGCTCGCCAACCTGATGGTGATCCTGCGCCTCGTCTTCGTGTCGAGCGTCGTCTCGCCCCAGCTGGCGCTGCCGCTCGCCATCGTGCTGGGCCTCGGCTTCGCGGTGGGGCTGGCGGTCACGCTGTACGGCTGGCGCGCGCTCAAGCAGCGCGGCGACCTGCCGATGCCCGAGGTGACCAATCCGACGGAAATCCGCGCCGCGCTCACCTTCGGCCTGCTGTACGGCGCGGTGCTGTTCCTGTCCGCCTGGCTCGAGGACGCCGCCGGCAGCAAGGGCCTCTACCTGGTGTCCTTCGCGTCGGGCTTCGGGGACGTCGATGCCATTGCGCTATCCACCCTGCGGCTCTACAACCTGGAGAAGCTGTCGCAATTCCAGGCCGTGGCCTCCATCGTTCTCGCCATACTGTCCAACCTGTCCTTCAAGGTCGGGCTGGTAATCGCCATCGGCGGCGCCGCGCTGGCCAAGCGGGCGTTGCCCGGCCTGCTGGCCATCGGCGGCGGACTCGGCATCGGGCTGGCGATGCTCCCTTGATGCGGCGCTGAATACCCCCTATTTTGGTGGTTGGGAGGTTTGCCATGCACAGCCCGCAAGTCCGTCCGCCCGCCGTCGCGGGCATGTTCTATCCCGGGGATCCGGAGCAGCTCGCCGCCGAGGTCGACGGCATGCTCGCCGCGGCGCGGCCGTCCGCCCTGCGCCCAAAGGCGCTGGTGGTCCCGCATGCCGGATACGTCTATTCCGGCCCGGTCGCGGCGCACGCCTACGCGCTCCTGGCCCCCCTGCGCGGCACCATCGCCCGCGTCGTCCTGTTCGGCCCGACCCACCGCGCGTACGTCAGCGGGCTTGCCGTGCCGGGCTGCGACGCCTTTTGCACGCCGCTGGGCAGCATTCCGCTCGACAAGGAGGCGATTGCCGCCGCGCTGCGCCTGCCGCAGGTGAAGACCAGCGACGACGTGCACGCCCCCGAGCATTCGCTCGAAGTCCAACTGCCCTTCCTCCAGGAGGTGCTCGGCGATTTCCGCCTGGCGCCGTTCGCCGTGGGCGAGGCCTCGGCGGACGAAGTGGCGGAGGTCATGGACGCACTGTGGGGCGGTGCCGAGACGCTGATCGTCGTCAGTTCCGACCTCTCGCACTACCACCCCTATGCCGCCGCCCAGCGCATCGACCGCCGCACGGCAGACGACATCCTCCGGCTGCACGCCCTGCAGGACTATGAGCAGGCCTGCGGCGCGCTGCCCATCAACGGCCTCCTCGCTGCGGCGCCGCGCCACGGACTCACGCCCCACCTGCTCGACCTGCGCAACTCGGGCGACACGGCCGGCGACAAGTCGCGCGTGGTGGGCTACGCGGCCTTCGCGTTCACCGAGCGCGCCGATGGATGAACTCGGCGAAGCCTTGCTGGTACGCGCCCGCAATGCCATTGCCGCGGAGTTCGGCATCCCGCCGCGTCCCGAGCCCGCCCACCCGCAGCTCGCCGAGCCCGGCGCCGCCTTCGTGACGCTGACCCAGGACGGCGAGTTGCGCGGCTGCATCGGCTCCCTCGAGGCCTGGCGCCCCCTCGACCACGACGTGCGCGCCAACGCCTGCGCCGCCGCCTTCCGCGACCCGCGCTTCCCGCCGCTGGCCCGCGCCGAACTCGACGGCACCCGCGTCGAAGTGTCGTTGCTCACTCGACCCGAGCCGATGAGCTTCACCGACGAGGCCGACGTGCTGCGCCAGTTGCACCCGGGCATCGACGGCCTCATCCTCGAATGGCGCGGGCGGCGCGGCACCTTCCTGCCCCAGGTCTGGGACAGCCTGCCGGAACCAAACGACTTCCTTGTTCATCTTAAGGAAAAGGCCGGCCTGCCCCGCGATTTCTGGGCGTCCGATGTCCGGCTTTCCCGTTACGAGGTCAGGAAATGGAAAGAACAGACGACGCGCTGACCGGCACGCCGGCGCGCTGGTGGCACGCATTGCCCGACGAACCGGGGCGCATCCAGTGCGACCTGTGCCCGCGCGACTGCAAGCTGCACGAGGGACAGCGCGCAGCCTGCTTCGTGCGCGCCAATCGCGGCGGACAGATGATCCTCACCACCTACGGGCGCAGCTCGGGGTTCTGCATCGACCCGGTGGAGAAGAAGCCGCTCAACCATTTCTTCCCCGGCTCGAGCATCCTGTCGTTCGGCACCGCGGGCTGCAACCTCGCCTGCAAGTTCTGCCAGAACTGGGACATCTCGAAGTCGCGCGAGATGGATACCTTGATGGATTCGGCGTCGCCGGCCGCGATCGCCCGGGCGGCCGCGGAAATGAACTGCAAGAGCGTTGCCTTCACCTACAACGATCCGGTCATCTTTGCCGAGTATGCGATGGACACCGCTGACGCCTGCCACGCGGTCGGAGTCAAGACGGTGGCCGTCACCGCCGGCTACATCGGCCTCGACGCACGGCGCGAGTTCTACGCGAAGATGGACGCTGCCAATGTCGATCTGAAGGGCTTCACCGACGACTTCTACGTGAAACTCTGCGGCGCGCGTTTGCAGCCGGTGCTCGACACGCTGGTCTTTCTGAAGCGCGAAACCGATGTCTGGCT
>DASVZD010000039.1:0-19802 GCA_036391815.1 Rhodocyclaceae bacterium | reverse complement strand
CCGGAAGACAAGCTCACCGTCAGCCGCGCCCGCAAGATCCAGCGCTTCCTGTCGCAGCCGTTCTCGGTCGCCGAAGTGTTCACCGGCACGCCGGGCAAGTACGTCACGTTGAAGGACACCATCAAGGGCTTCCGCATGATCGCCGAAGGCGAGTGCGACCAGCTGCCCGAGCAGGCGTTCTACATGGTCGGCGGCATCGAGGAAGCCTTCGAGAAGGCCAAGACGCTGCAATAAGCAAAGGAAGCCAACATGGCACTATCCGTTCATGTCGACGTCGTTTCCGCGGAAGAGCAGATCTTCTCGGGGCTGGCTGAATTCGTCGTGCTGCCGGGCGAAGTCGGCGAACTGGGCATCTTCCCCGGCCACATGCCGCTGATGACCCGCATCAAGCCGGGCGCCGTCCGTCTGAAGTTGCAGGGCCAGGAGCGCGAGGAGCTGATCTTCGTCGCCGGCGGCATCCTGGAAGTTCAGCCGGGCCTGGTCACCGTGCTGGCCGATACGGCCATCCGCGGCCATGACCTCGACGAAGCCAAGGCGCTCGACGCCAAGAAGAAGGCCGAGGAAGCGATGGGCAACCGCAGTTCCGAGCTGGACTACGCGCGCGCCCAGGCCGAACTGGCCGAAGCGGTCGCACAGCTCGCCGCCATCCAGCGTCTGCGCCGCAAGAGCCACTAAGAGTTAGAGCAGCAGGAAAGGGAAAGGGCAGCTTCGGCTGCCCTTTTTCTTTGGGTGCTTCAGGGCCGCCGGGCGCCGACGCATGCCCTATCGGCCTGCGCCCGCGGGCGGTTGGGGACGTCCGTCATTGCACCTGCTGGATGCCGACCACCACCCAGCCGGACGAGCCGTCGACGGGCTTGGCCAGGTGCCAGATCTCGTCGAAGGCGGCAGGCGCGGCGTCGGCCTCCTCGCGGATCAGGCCGTGGAAGCGCACGCTCGCGACATGGCGCGTCGGCTCGTTTTCGAGGGACAGGAGTTCGGCGTCGAGCTGGACGACGTCCGTCTGCTGCGCCGCGCGGCCGCGCTCATCGAGCTGCAGCTTGAGTTCGGCGAAGACCTCGGGCGTGGTGAACTCCTTCAGGTCCGCGATGTTGCCGGCGTCGTTGGCCGCCTGCATGCGCACGAAATTGAGCTTGGCGTTGCGCAGGAAGCCGGGGACGTCGAAGCCGTCGGGCACATTGACGGCGGCCGGCGCGGCGCCGCCGCCCGCCACATGCGTCGGCTCGAACTGGACCGGCCCGCCCGCGCCGGCATACTGAGGCGCCGGCTGGCGCCGACCGAACAGCATCCGGAACAGGAAGATGGCGCCGAATACCAGGGCGGCCAGAAGCAGCACGGATGCAAATCCTTCGCCGAGGCCGAAATGGGAGAGCAGGGCAGCCAGGCCGATGCCCGCCGCCAGACCGGCCAGCGGGCCGAGCCAGCGACGAGCCCCGCTGGGCTGCGATACCGGCGGAGTGGGCGCTTGCGGGGTGGCGGTCGGGGCCGGCTTGGCCGGTACCGCGGTGGGCGCCGCCGGCGCCGGCGCGGTCGTGCTGCGCGGCGCGCTGCGCTGCATGCCGAACGAACTGCCGCCGCCCAGCCGCTTCGCCTGTGCGTCGAAGCTCAGCAGGGCGAGACCCATCAGGGCGGCGATCAGTGCCACCGTCAATCTTTTCATTTGGAACTCCTAGAGTTTGTAGCCGCGATGCAGGGCGACGACGCCCGCCGCCATGTTGAAGTATTCGACGCGCTCGAGGCCCGCCGATTCCATCATGCCCTTGAGCGTCTCCTGGTCGGGATGCATGCGGATGGATTCGGCCAGGTAGCGATAGCTGTCGGAATCCTGGGCGATCTTCTGTCCCAGCCAGGGGAGCAGTTTGAAGGAGTAGAGGTCGTAGGCCGGCGCCAACGGCTCCCACACCTTCGAGAACTCGAGCACCAGCAGCCGCCCGCCCGGACGCAGCACGCGGCGCATCTCGGCCAGGGCGACTTCCTTGTGGGTCATGTTGCGCAGCCCGAAGGCGACGGTGACGATGTCGAAGTAGTCGGAAGGGAAGGGCAGCTTCTCGGCGTCGCACTGCGCCGCGGGAACGACGGCGCCCTCGTCGAGCAGCCGGTCGCGCCCGCGCGTCAGCATGGCGTTGTTGATGTCGGTGAGCCAGACTTCGCCGGTATCGCCGACGCGCTTGACGAAAGCCGAAGACAGGTCGGCGGTGCCGCCGGCGACGTCCAGCACCCGGTCGCCCGCGCGCGCGCCCGACACCTGGATGGTGAACGCCTTCCAGATGCGGTGCAGACCCATCGACATCAGGTCGTTCATGATGTCGTACTTGGAGGCCACGGACGAGAAGACGCCGCGGACGCGCTGGGCCTTCTCGTGCTCGGGAACGGTTTCGAAGCCGAAATGGGTCTCGCTCATGGGACGATCGCCTGTCTTCTCAGTGCTTGCCGCCGCAGCCGCCGGCCTGGGGCGGCCGGGTGCTGCTGTCGACGTCGCGGTTCGCGCCCGCCGCTTCCAGGCGCGCCAGGTAGCTCTGCCAGTTGGACTCGTAATTGACGCCGAGTTCGTAGAGCGTGTCCCAGCCGTAGAGGCCGGAGTCGTGCCCGTCCGAGAACTTCGGCTTGATCGCGTAGTTGCCGACCGGCTCGACGCTCTCGATGACGACGTTGCGCTTGCCGGTCTGCAGGGTTTCCTGCCCGGGGCCATGGCCGCGGACTTCGGCCGAGGGGCTGAAGACGCGCAGGTACTCGTAGGGCAGCTTGAAGACGTTGCCGTCGTCGAAGCTGACCTCCATGACGCGGGACGCCTGGTGAAGCTTGATTTCGGTGGGAATGGGTGTATTGCCGGACATGATGAATGCGGTATTCCGTGGGGCCGACTATCATAACGCAGCCGCGGCTCCCGCTTGCTGTAACAAAACCGACATTCCGCCGCAATAGACTGCCCGGAAAGCCATCATCCGCTCATCACATGTCCGCGAAGATCCTAGTCGTCGAAGACGAACCCGCCATCCAGGCGCTCATTTCGGTCAATCTGAGGCGCGCCGGCCATGAGGTCATTCCGGCGCTGGATGCCGAGAGCGCGCGGCGCCAGGTCGACGAGGCGCTGCCCGATCTGATCCTGCTCGACTGGATGCTGCCGGGGACCAGCGGGCTGGACTTCGCGCGCCGGCTGCGCGGCGAAGCGCGCACCCGCGACGTGCCGATCATCATGCTGACGGCGCGCGGCGAGGAGGCCGACAAGGTGCAGGGCCTGACGGCCGGCGCCGACGATTACGTCACCAAGCCCTTCAGCCCGAAGGAACTGCTGGCCCGCATCCAGGCCGTACTGCGCCGGCAACGGCCCCATGTCGCCGAGGACATCATCGAAGTCGGCGGCTTGCGCCTCGACCCCGTCACGCATCGCGTGACGGCCGGCGGAGCCCAGGTGTCGCTCGGCCCGACGGAATTCCGCCTGCTCCATTTCCTGATGGCGCATGCGGAGCGGGTGCACACCCGCGTGCAATTGCTCGACCAGGTTTGGGGAGATCACGTCTTCGTCGAGGAGCGGACGGTCGACGTCCACATCCGCCGCCTGCGCGCGGCCCTGGAGACGACCGGCCACGACGGGCTGGTCCAGACCGTTCGCGGCAGCGGCTACCGGCTGTCGGGTGAGCCGGCGGAAACGTGAACCCGGTGCTGACGGAACTGGTCAATGCCGCCCTCTGGCTGGCCGGAGCGGCCGCAGTGGGGTGGCTGCTCGACGGGGCCCAGGGCGGCATGATCGGGGCGCTGCTGGCGGCCGGCTTCCTGTCCGTCCGCAACATGACGCGGCTGGTCAAGCTGATCCGCTGGGCAAAGCAGCCGATCGGCACCGAGACCCCGTCGGCGCTGGGCCTCTGGGCCGAGGCCTACGACGCGCTGCGCTACCGCGCGCGCATCGTCGCCGAGCAGCGCGACGAGCTCGGCAAGCTGCTCGACCGCTTCCGCCAGGCGGCGGAAGTCATGCCCGACGGCGTCGTCATCCTCGACGGCCATCGCAACATCGAATGGATGAATCCCCGCGCCGAGCTGTCGCTCAACCTCAACTCCTCGCGCGACCTCGGCAGCCCGATCACCTACTTCCTGCGCGAGCCCGAGTTCCTCGCCTATCTCGACGGCAGCGGCGGCTCCCTGCTGCTGCGCTCGGCGCGCAACCCGGGGCAGATGCTGCAATTCCAGACCGCGCCGTTCGCGGCCGGCCGCTCGCTGCTGCTGGTGCGCGACGTCACCCAGATCCAGAAGCTCGAGACCATGCGGCGCGACTTCGTCGCCAACGTCTCGCACGAGCTGCGCACGCCGCTGACCGTGGTGGCGGGCTTCCTGGAGACCGCCGCGGACGGCCTTGCCGACCTGCCGCCCGAGGAGATCCAGCATTTCCTCGGCGTCGCGGGCGACCAGGCCAGAAGGATGCAGCGCCTCATCGAGGACCTGCTGACGCTGGCGACGCTGGAGACCGACGCGCCGCCGCAGGAGGAGGAGGTCGACATGCGCCGGCTGCTGGCCGAGCTCAGGGACGAAGCCGCGGCGCTGTCCGCCGGCCGCCACGCCGTCACGCTCGACGACGCGGGCCCGGCCGTCCTGACCGGCAGCCAGAAGGAATTGCGCAGCGCCTTCGGCAACCTCGTCAGCAACGCCGTGCGCTACACGCCCGGCAACGGCCACATCGAGATCGGCTGGCGCATGCGCGGCGAAGACGCGGTGTTCGCGGTGAAGGACGACGGCCTGGGCATCGACGCCCAGCACCTGCCGCGCCTGACCGAGCGCTTCTATCGCGTCGACCGGGGACGCTCGCGCGACACCGGCGGCACGGGTCTCGGCCTGGCCATCGTCAAGCACGTGCTGGAACGCCACCAGGGCAGGCTGGAGATCACCAGCGAGCCCGGCTGCGGCAGCACCTTCAGCGCGGTGCTTCCCGCGCGCCGGGTTCAGGCCGGCTCGTAGGCGCTGCGCTCGAAATCGGCGCCGCGCTCGACGAGGTGCGTCAGGCGCACGCGGCCCGGCTTGCCGTCGGTGTAGATATCGAGCACCCGGTTCTGCTTGAATATCCCGACCGGCATCACCAGGCTGGGGTCCTGCTTGATCGCCGGCACCGCGGGCACCAGGAAGCCGGGCTTGAAGACCTCGCTGGCCGACGCCAGGCCCGCGCCGCGCAGCGCGATGGCCTCGGGCTTGCCGGCGAAGAAATGCAGGCCGATCTCGAAGCTGTCCTCGACCAGCGTCCAGCGCACGCAGCCGAGCAGCCAGTCCTGCGTGTCCGCGGGCGAGACGGCGACCAATTGCCGCAAGGCGAGGCGTACGCCGTTCTGGCCGACCGGCCGCGCGATGCGCATGCCGGCCGACGAGGTGTTGACCATGTGCCAGTTCTCGAGCGTCTCCCACTCCTCGACCGCGTAGCCCTTCTGTTCGCTGAAGTGCTCGTCGCGGTGGGTCGCCACGCGACCGAAGGTGGCGATCTCCTCGGCCTCGCGAGCCAGCATGCGGCTGTCTTTCGGCATCAGCTGCTTGAGCGGCTTGCGCCCGCCGACGTAGTAGTGGATTCCCTCGAACCCGGCGATGAAGCGGCATGGCCCGCTGGCCGGCCGCCGCTCGGCGCTGCGCACGGCGGCCCCCTTGCACCAGCGATGGTAGGCGAGGTTCAGCACTTCCTCGCAGGCGGGCTGAGTGCAGTCGTCGCCCAAGTGCAGTTTCGCCGGCGGCTCGCCCTGGGCCAGCAGCACCAGCCGCTTCTTGAGGCTGTGCCGAAGGTCCACGGTGTCGAGCCAGCGCGCGCCGGGGCCGGGAAAGGGCTTGTAGCCGGCCGGCGCGTCGGAGCCCAGGTCGACGCAGAGCGGAATCGCCTGGCTGGAGAATTCCGGCGCGCTCGCCATCACCTTGACCTTCGGCGCCCAGCGCCGCGCCCAGCGCGAGACCCAGTCGATCTGGCGCTGGCTGTGCTCGTGGAGATTCGAGACGCCGAGCAGCAGCGCCTCGACGTAGACGGCTTTGGGGGTCGCCCGCAGCTTGCCGTGATGCGGCGTGTCCACGACTTCCTGGTCGGTCACGCCGAGCTGTTCGGCGGTCGCATAGATCTGGTGCAGGATGCGCCAATGCTCGCCGCTCGGCGTGCGGCTCACCCGATGGGTGCCGGCCTGCTCGGCGACCAGCGCGGCCAGCGCGCGCTCCAGCACCAGCGCCGCCCTGGGCTTCACCTGGGCATCGTTGGCGAAGCAGGCCTCGGCACAGCGCATGTAGCCGGTCACCAGCGAATGCCATACCGCGCCGGAGGCTTCGTAGGCCGACTGCTCGAGCGCCGCCATCGGCTGCAGCTTGCCGATGAAGCGGCGGCTGAACCCTTCCTGCGTTTCGTAGACCGGGCCGCGCAGCAGCTCGAGGATGTCGAGCCGGTCGCCGGCCGGCAGCGCGGAACGGTTGATGGCCTTCAGCTCGCGCATGAAGGCGGCCATCATCTGCGGCGCATCGGTGAGCGGGGCCGCCGCGAGCCAGGCCTTGCACTCGGCGGCGTTGGCGAAGGAGGGCGCCTGTTCGGCGCCCGGGAGGGAAGCAGCTGTCATGCGCCCGATACCTCGGCAGATAGATTTTCGGCGATTGCGGCGGCGAGCGCAGCGCGGTCGACCGGGCGACGCGGCGGCGATTCGCGCTGCGCCTCGCGCCAGATCGGCAGCGGGAAGCGGCTGTCGTCGCGCCAGCGCGGAATGACATGCCAATGCAGGTGCGGCACGACATTGCCGAGGCTGGCCAGGTTGATTTTGTCAGGATGGAGTTGCGCGCGCAATGCGGCCTCGGCCGCAAAGACCACGTTCATGAGATGGCGGCGGTCGCCGGGCGCCAGGTCCGTCATCTCCGCCACGTGGGCTCGCCACACGACGCGGCAGAAGCCGGGAAAGGCGCTGCCTTCCGCGCCGCCCACCGCCACGACGCGGCACAGCGCGTCTTCCCAGACGACGTCGCCCAGCCCGGTGCACAGTTCACAGTCGCTCATGGTCCCAGCATAGCGTCAAAGAGGGCGTGGCGGGCGGCCGCCGCTCAGCGTCCCAGCCACTCCTGGATCTGCTCGGCCGGCGCCGGCTTCGCGTAGAGGTAGCCCTGCACGGCATCGCAGCCCAGGCTGCGCAGCAGCTCGGCCTGCGCCTCGGTCTCGACGCCCTCGGCCACGACCGCCATCTTCAGGGCCTGCGCCAGCGCGACGATGGTGCGCACGATCTGCGCGTCCTCCTCGATGCGGTCTGCGTTCATGACGAAGGAGCGGTCGATCTTGATGACGTCGATCGGCAGCCGGCGCAGGTAGGACAGGCTCGAGTAGCCGGTGCCGAAGTCGTCGATGGCGACCGTGATGCCGATCTCGCGCAGGCGCCCGAGCAGGGCCGACGCGCGCTTCGGGTCGGCCATCACCAGGCTCTCCGTCACCTCGACCTGGAGCCTCGAGACGGGGATGCCGTGGCGGCTGGCGAGCGCCGAGATGCGCTCGACCAGGCTCTCCTGCTGCAGCTGCTTGGCGGAGACGTTGACGGCAATGGTGGGCGTGAAGCCGAGCGCCTGCCAGGCCGCCGACTGGCGGCACGCCTCGTTGAGGACCCAGTCGCCGATGTCGAGGATGAGGTCGCTCTCCTCGGCCACCGGGATGAACTGCACCGGCGGCACCAGGCCGCGCGCCGGATGGCGCCAGCGCACCAGCGCTTCCACGCCGCAGTTGCCGCCCGAGGCGGCGCAGCACACCTTCGGCTGGTAGTGCAGCTCGAACTGGCCGCCGGCCACGGCCTGGCGCAGCTCCGTTTCGAGCTGCATGCGCTGGCTGGCCGCCTGGGTCATCTCGGCCTGGAAGAAGCGGTAGGTGCCGCGGCCTTCCGACTTCGCCGCGTACATGGCGGTGTCGGCGTGCTTCATCAGCGTCAGCGCATCGTCGCCGTCCTCCGGGAAGCAGGCCACGCCGACCGAGGCGCCGATGTGGATCTCGTGGCCGTGGATGTCGAGCGGCAGGGAGACGTCCGCGATGATCTCGGCGGCCAGCGCCGCGCAGTATTCCGGTCCGGCCAGGTCTTCGAAGAGCACGACGAACTCGTCGCCGCCCATGCGCGCCACCGTGTCCATGCCGCGCAGCCGCGACTTCAGGCGCGCCGCGACTTCGCGCAGCAGCTCGTCGCCGACGTCGTGGCCGAGGGCGTCGTTGACGCCCTTGAAACGGTCGAGGTCGATGAACAGCAGGGCCAGGCGCGACTTCTCGCGCAGCGCCCGCTCGATCGCATGCTGCAGGCGGTCGGTCAGCAGCGCGCGATTGGGCAGCCCGGTGAGCGGATCGTGGAACGCCAGGTGGCGGATGTGCTCGTCCTTGCGGCGCTGCTCGGTGATGTCGTTGAAGACCGAGACGTAGCTGCACGGCATGCCGTCCGCCGCCGGGATGCGGTTGATGGTCAGCCATTCGAGGAAGGCCTCGCCGCTCTTGCGGCGGTTCCAGATCTCGCCCTGCCAGCGGCCCTTTTCCAGCAGGTCCGCCCACATCGTGCGGTAGAACTCGGGGCCGTGATGCTCGGAGCGCAGCAGGCTCGGCTTCTGGCCGATCGCCTCCGCGGCGGTGTAGCCGGTGATCTCGGTGAAGGCCATGTTCACCGAGACGATGCGCGCCTGCTCGTCGGTTACCACCACGCCTTCGCTGGTGTTCTCGAACACGCTGGCGGCCAGCCGCAGCTTGGCGGTGCGCTCGCGCACGCGGTCCTCCAGCTCGCCGGTCAGCCGCTGGTAGTCCGCTTCGCGGCTGGCGATGTTCTCCAGCATGTGGCGGAACGCCGCCACCAGGGCGCCGATGTCGCCGCGCGCCGATTCGGGCAGGTCGACCTGGCGCGCGCCCGCGGCGATGGACTCCGCGGCGGAGGTCACGCGATGCAGCGGGTCAAGCAGGCGCTTGACCAGCAGCAGCAGGCCGAAGGCGACCAGCGCCGAGGCCAGCAGGCCGCCGAGGCCGGCCTGGAACCGCGTCGCCTCGAGCGCGTCGACGATCGCCTTCTCGGGTATGGCGTAGGCGAGCTGGACGAACCTGTCCGGCATGCGTGGATCGAAGCGGATGCGCTGCAAGGCCGCGTACAGGGGGCCGGAGGCGGAATCGACCCGCCTGAGCGAGGCATGGTCGGACCGCGCGGGAACGCCGAGCCCCGGGAAATCCCGGGTGAATTCCCCTGCGCCGTCGAGGCGGAAGGTACGCGAGCGGTCGGGATGTACCAGGTAGCGCCCGTCCGCATCGGCGAGAAAGGCCTCGACCCCGTGAGGCAGTCCGCCGCTCACCGCGTCGAGGATGGGGCCGGCGTCGAGGTTCAGTATGACGAAGCCGAACACCTTGCCGTCGTCGTCGAAGATCGGCGTTGCCGCGCGCAGGATGCGCAGCCGCTGCGCCCCGGGCGGGCGCTGGAAGCGGTCCTCGGTGAAATCGGACAAGTAGATCTGGCCGGGCTTCAGCGCGATCGTCGGCTCGAAATAATCGTGTGCGGCCTTGCGGCCCAGCTCGTCTCCGCGTGCGATGGCGAGGCGGCCGTCGAAGCGCTGGACCCGCACGAGTTCGCGGCCTCCGTCGGCCACCCCGATGTAGCGGACCAGGAAGTAATTCGGATGGGCCTGCGCGAAAGCCTCGAAGATCTCCTCCAGGCGCTTGACCCAGACCTCCTTCCGATTGCCGTCGCGCGGGTCGATGCCGCCATGCTGGAGCGCGCGCTGGATGCCGGAGATGGGCGGCGTGCGGGCAAGGAACAGGGTGTCCTGGCGAAGCGTTTCCACCGTCTGGGCCAGGCGCATGCCGTTCAGCCGGACGCTGTCCTCCAGGCCGGCGTTCAGCTGCGCCAGGGCGGTGTCGCGCTGGTGGCGATCGAGCACCGATATGAGGACGAGTCCCGCAATGGCGACGAGCGCGAGGGCGGCCAGCTGGATTTGCGTCGTCAGGCGGGAACCGATCATCTGGGGGATGGGTCGAGGAGGGTCGGGGGCGACGGGTCGGCCCCAATTATAGGGTGGAAAGCGAAAGGCCCCCGCCGCCGCAAGGGCTCTGCGCCATGCCCTTTCGGGTAAAATGCCGCCATCCTGATCGCCTGTCCGCACGACCCCGGGCCGGCACCTGCCAGACATGTCGCGAACGAACATGATCCCTGACACCTTCGCCGCCGTCGCTGCGGCCAAAGCGGCGCCATGAAGCGGCGGCTGATAGCCGTCGCGGCCGTCTCGATTCCCGCGCTCTGCCTGCTCGCGGCCGTCGTCGTCGCCATGGCGTTCTCGCTGCAAGCGGACATCGGCGTGCTCGCCAAGCATGCGCGGCATACTCTGCGCGCCGAGCAGGACTTGCGCGCGGAGGCACAGGCCGTCGGCGACAAGCTCGCGCTCCTGTCGCAAGCGCAGGCCGAGCAAGCGCTTCCGCCGGCGGATGCAGTGCAGCCGGCGGCCGTTGCCGCCGCCGACCCGCCTGCCCGGTCGCCCGCCCTGCGCCCGATCGACGTCGGCGGCCGTCGGGCGGCGCCCACCATCATGAAGGCGCGGGCCGCGGCCACGCCCGAGTGCATCTTTCGCTCGGGCGATTCCGCCGGTCTGATGGACTGCCTGCGCCAGCAGCAGGACCGCATCGGCCCCATCCCGTCCCGTTCGATGTAGCCCGGCGGCACGCCGCCAAAACTGATCGAAATCAATTACCCGAGGATTTTGATCAACTACGCTTCGGTCAAACCCTTAAAGGAGGCCGAATCATGGCGACCATCGTCCATATGCATGACCACACCAATCCCGAAGGCGTGTACGTCTTCGACGCCCGCGGCATCGCCAAGCGCTTTCGCCACGCCGCCATCTTCGGCGCGCTGGATGCGCTGCATCCCGGCGAGGTCATGCGCTTCTGCAACGACCACGACCCCTTGCCGCTGCTCGACCAGATGCATGCGCGCTACGGCAGCAACGTCGCGGTGAATTACCTGCAGCGCGAACCCGGCGCGATCGTCATCGACTTCGAGAAGCGCGCGGCCTGAGCCATGCGGCTGCCGGATTTCTTCGGCGCGGTGGCGCCGCTGCGTCTGCGTGATCCGCTGGCGGCCTTCCTGGGCGCGGCGGAGGACGGCATCGTCGAATACCGCTACGCCGACGTGGTGAAGCTGGCCGGCCACTCGTGCCCGACCGTGGCCGGAGCCTTCGGGATGGCGCGCGCGGCGCTGGCGGCGCTCTACGGCAACGAACTGCCGCACCGCGGCGAGATCGCGGTGGCCTTTCGCGAGCCGGCCGATGCCGGCGTGACGGGCGTCACCGCCAACGTCGTCTCGATGATCACCGGCGCGGCGGGCGAGGGCGGTTTCAAGGGGCTGGGCGGGCGCTTCGCGCGCCGCAACCTGCTGAGCTTCGGCGCACCGCTGCGCCTGGACATCCGCCTTTCCAGGCTGGACAGCGGGGCGGCGGTCGAGGCTGCGGCCGACCTGCGCGCGGTGCCGGCCGATCCCGAACTGCCGGCGCTGATGCAGAACGCCGTGCTCGGCACGGCCAGCGCGGCGGAAATGGCGCGCTTCGGCGCGCTGTGGCAGGACCGCGTCCGGCGGATCCTGCTCGAACACCTCGACGACCCTGCCGTCTTCATCGTGCAGCCGGCGGAGGGCGCGTCGTGAAGGCGGGCCGGCTCGCCATCGCCGCGATCGTCCTTTGGGCGGCGACCGCGGCGGCCGCCGCCTGGTTCTTCGTGCACGGCACGACGGCACCGGGATCGGACGGCAGGACCGCGATCGTCCTCTCGGCGGCGGAACGCGATTTCGTCCTGGGCGAGATGCGCGGCCTGCTGGCCGGAACTCAGGGCATCCTCGACGGCATCCAGCGCGGCGACCGCGACCGCATCGCCAGCGCGGCACGCAGCATGGGAATGGGATCGGCCGTGGACGTCGATCCGGCCCTGATGACCAGGCTGCCGCTGCCCTTCAAGCAGCTCGGCTTCAGCATGCACGGCGATATGGACGCGCTGGCACAGGCGGCGCAGGCGGGCAAGCCGATCCCCGAACTGCAGCGCATGCTGGCGGACGACCTGTCGAAATGCGTCGGCTGCCATTCGGCCTGGCAGCTCACCAGCCGCTGACCCCTCAGAGCAGCACGCGCTCGATGCCGCCCGCGTTGGCGGCGCGCAGGTAGTCGGCGAGCCAGTCCTTGCCCAGCAGGTATTTCGCCATCTCGACCACGACGTAGTCCGCCTCGACCCCGGCATCGGCCTCGAAGCGCGACAGGCCCTGCAGGCAGGACGGGCAGGACGTCAGCAGCTTCACGTCGCCGGCGAAGCCGTCGGCGCGCAGCATCGAAGCGCCCGCCTCGATCTCGGCCTGCTTGCGGAAGCGCACCTGGGTGGAGATGTCGGGGCGCGTCACGGCCAGCGTGCCCGACTCGCCGCAGCAGCGATCCGACAGCTCGACCTTGCCGCCCATCAGTTCCGACACCAGCTTGACCGGGTTGTACGCCTTGATCGGCGTGTGGCAGGGATCGTGGTACAGGTAGCGCGTGCCCGCCACGCCCTCGAGATGGACGCCCTTCTCGCGCAGGTACTCGTGGATGTCGAGCAGCCGGCAGCCGGGGAAGATCTGCTCGAACTGGTATTTCATCAGCTGGTCCATGCAGGTGCCGCAGGAGACCAGCACGGTCTTGATGTCGAGGTAGTTGAGCGTGTTGGCGACGCGGTGGAACAGCACGCGGTTCTGCGTGGTGATCGCCGAGCCGGTCGCCTCGTCGCCGCCGGCGGTCTGCGGATAGCCGCAGCACAGGTAGCCGGGCGGCAGCACCGTGGTGGCGCCGATGTCGAACAGCATCGCCTGGGTGGCGAGGCCGACCTGGGAGAACAGGCGCTCCGAGCCGCAGCCGGGGAAATAGAACACCGCGTCCGAGTCCTCGCCCGCCTTGCGCGGATCGCGGATCACCGGGATCAGGCGGTCGTCCTCGATGCCCAGCAGCGCGCGGCTGGTCTGGCTCGGCACGCCCGCCGGCAGCGGCTTGGCGAGGAAATGGATGACCTGCGCCTTGACGTCGGGCCGGCCCAGCGTGGCGGGCGGCTGCTTGACGGTGGGCTGCACCAGCCCGAAGGACTTGGCGAACGCGTGGCCGAGGCGCTGCGCGCGATAGCCGAGGCCGACGATGGCGCCGCGCAGCGCCTTGATGGTGGACGGGTCGGTGGCGGTGAGGAAGGACATCGCCAGCCGCGTGCCGACGGGCGTCTTCTTCTTGCCCTGGCTGCGCAGGAAGTTGCGCATGGCGACCGAGACGTCGCCGAAGTCGATGTCGACCGGGCAGGGCTTCACACACTTGTGGCAGACCGTGCAGTGGTCGGCCACGTCGTTGAACTCGTCGAAGTGCTGCAGCGAGACGCCGCGCCGCGTCTGCTCCTCGTAGAGGAAGGCCTCCACCAGCAGGCCCGTGCCGAGGATCTTGTTGCGCGGCGAGTAGAGCAGGTTGGCGCGCGGCACGTGCGTCGAGCACACCGGCTTGCACTTGCCGCAGCGCAGGCAGTCCTTGACCATGGCGGAGATCTTGCCGATCTCCGACTGCTCCATGATCAGGGACTCGACGCCGAGCAGCGCGAACGACGGCGTGTAGGCGTCGCGCAGGTCGGCGCGCGGCATCAGCTTGCCCTTGTTGAAGCGGCCCTCGGGGTCGATGCGGTTCTTGTAGTCGCGGAAGGGCTTGATCTCCTCGTCGCCGAGGAACTCCAGCTTGGTGATGCCGATGCCGTGCTCGCCGGAGATCACGCCGCCCAGGCCCTTCGCCAGGTGCATGATGCGCTCGACCGTCTGGTAGGCGGTCTGCAGCATCCGGTAGTGGTCGGAGTTCACCGGGATGTTGGTGTGCACGTTGCCGTCGCCGGCGTGCATGTGCAGCGCGACGAACAGGCGGCCGCGCAGCACTTCCTGGTGGATGGCGTCGATCTTCGCCAGGATCGGGCGGAAGGCGTTGCCGTCGAAGATGGTCTCGAGTAGCGGCTTCAGCTCGCGCTTCCAGGACACGCGCACCGAATAGTCCTGCAGCTTGTGGAACACGGTGTTCGCCGCGGCTTTCGGCTGGGGCACCGGGTGCCAGGACTTTCCTGCCGGCTTCTGCTCCGGCACCGGGTGCCAGCGCCGCTTGGGCGGCCACGGCGCATCGAGGCTGTCGAGCAGCAGCTGCCAGCGGTCGCGCACCTCGTTGACGGCCTCGAGCGCCTGCGCGGCGCGGTCGCCGAGGATTTCCTTCTTGTCGAGCGAGGCGTCGCCCAGGTGCAGCGGCAGGTCGCCTCGCAGGAACTCGGCCAGTTCGTGGCACAGCTCGATCTTGTTGGCGATCGACAGCTCGATGTTGAAGCGCTCGATGCCGTCGCAGTAGTCGCCCATGCGCGGCAGCGGGATCACCACGTCCTCGTTCACCTTGAACGCGTTGGTGTGCTTGGAGATGGCGGCGGTGCGCGCGCGGTCGAGCCAGAATTTCTTGCGCGCCTCGGCGGAAGCGGCGATGAAGCCTTCGCCGCCGCGCGAGTTGGCGATGCGCACGACCTCGGAGGCGGCGCGCATCACGGCCACTTCGTCGTCGCCGACGATGTCGCCGATCAGCACCATCTTCGGCCGGCCGTGGCGCTTGGCCTTAGTCGCGTAGCCGACGGCCTTCACGTAGCGTTCGTCGAGGTGTTCGAGGCCGGCGAGCACGGCGCCGCCGGGCCGGGTGTTCATCAGCTCGGTGATCTCGACGATCGACGGCACGGCCTCGCGCACCTGGCCGAAGAACTCGAGGCAGACGGTGCGCGCGACCGGCGGCATCCTGTGCAGCAGCCACACCGCCGAGGTGATGATGCCGTCGCAGCCTTCCTTCTGCACGCCGGGCAGGCCGGCGAGGAACTTGTCGGTGACGTCCTTGCCCAGGCCTTCCTTGCGGAACGTGCGGCCGGGGATGGCGAGGAATTCCTCGGAGACCTGGCGGCCGGCATCGTCGAGCCGCTTCAGCCGGAAAGTGGCGGTCTCCTGGTCATGGATCTTGCCGAGGTTGTGGTTGATGCGCTCGACCTCGAGCCAGCTGCCGTCGGGGGTGACCATGCGCCACGAGGCGAGGTTGTCGAGCGCCGTGCCCCACAGCACGGCCTTCTTGCCGCCGGCATTCATGGCGATGTTGCCGCCGACGCAGGAGGCGTCGGCCGAGGTCGGGTCGCAGGCGAACACCAGTCCGGCCTGGTCGGCGCGATCCATCACGCGGCGCGTGACGACGCCGGCGCCGGTGCGCACGGTGGCGTAGGGCTGGCTGAGTCCCGGCAGGAGCTTCTCCTCGACCGCGCCCATGTCGATCAGCTTCTCGGTGTTGATCACCGCCGACATCGGCGTCAGCGGCACGGCGCCGCCGGTGTAGCCGGTGCCGCCGCCGCGCGGGATGATGGTGAGGCCGAGGGCGATGCAGCCGCGCACCAGCTTTGCGATCTCCTCCTCGCTGTCGGGCACCAGCACCACGAACGGATATTCGACGCGCCAGTCGGTGGCGTCGGTGACGTGCGTGACGCGCGCCAGGCCGTCGAAGCGGATGTTGTCGCGGCGTGTATGGCGCGACAGCTCCCGCATCACGCGGCGGCGCAGTTCCTCGGTCTCCCCGAACCAGGCGGCGAAGGCGTCGACGGCTTTCTGCGCGGCGCCGAGCAGCTGCGCCACCGCCTCGTTGCCGGCGCGGCGCTTCTCGATCTCGCGCAGCCGGTGGCGCAGCGCCTCGACCAGCGCTTCGCGGCGCGCCGGGTTGGCCAGCAGGTCGTCTTCCAGGTAGGGATTGCGGCGCAGCACCCAGATGTCGCCCAGCACCTCGTAGAGCATGCGCGCCGAGCGGCCGGTGACGCGCTGGCTGCGCAGCTCGTCGAGCACCGCCCACATCTGCGGCCCCAGCAGCCGGATGACGATCTCGCGATCCGAGAAAGACGTGTAGTTATAGGGGATCTCGCGAAGGCGGGCAGACATGACGCGGGGGCTGTGCAAGGAAGCGCGCCATTCTACCCCCTACGGCGCCGCACCATTGCGGTGCAGGGCCTTCCCGACAGGATCCGGCGAGCGCGGGTGACCCTCGGCCGAATAGGGTTGTGATGCATAATGCTTAGGTGGAAAAGAACAGCTTCATACTCGCCAAGGTCAGCCAGCCGGGCGCGACGCTCATCCCGCGCGAAGCGCTCGTCGACGCCATCGCCGGCGGCGGCGCGTCCCTGGTGTGGATCGCTGCGCCCGCGGGCAGCGGCAAGACCAGCCTGGCGCTCGCCTTCGCGCGCCGCACCGCCGGCCCCGTCGCCTGGCTGCGGCTCGACGAGGCCGATACCGACCCGGCGAGCTTCATGCACTACTTCGAGCAGTCGGTGCACGCCGGCCGCGCCACCGTGCGCGAGTGGAAGAAGCCGCAATTGCTGGGCGAGCACCTGCCGACGCCGCAGGGCTACTTCCGCCTGTTCGTGCGTTCGCTGTCCGCCTGCATCGCGCCCGATGCCTGCCTGGTGTTCGACGATGCGCACAAGTGCCAGGACGTCCGCTTCTTCCGGCTGTTCCTCGACATCCTGGCCGAGGAGATGCCGCCCGGCGTGCGCGTGCTGATCCTCAGCCGCCTGGCGCCGCCGGACGGCTGTGCGCGCCTGCTGGCGCACGGGCAGATGCACGAACTCGACGCCAAGGCCCTGGCGTTCTCGCCCGCCGAAACGCAGAGCCTGCTCGCGCTGCTGGGCATCGCGCAGGCCGAGAGCCTGTGCGACACGGTATGCCAGTACACCGACGGCTGGGCCGCCGGCATCGCGCTGGTCGCCAACTGGCTGTGGCATCGGCCGGACGGCGCGACGCGCCAGGAGGACGTCTCGCGCCTGGTGACGGGCTACCTCACCACCGAGGTCTTCTCGACGTTCACCGTGCCCGAGCGCGAAACCCTGCTGGCGGTCTGCGCGCTGCCGTATTTCCGCACCGACTGGGCGGCGACGCTCTCCGGCTTCGACGACGCGGAAACCATCCTCGCGCGCCTGTCCGCGCAAGGCGGCCTGATCTACCGTTATCCCGGACCGCGCTATACGCTGCATCCGCTGTTCCAGCGCTACCTGCGCGAATGGGTCGCCACCCGGCTCTACGCGGGGCGCCGGCAGATCTGGGTGGAGCGCGGCGTGCAGCTGCTGCAGGCCGACGGCAACCTCGACGCCGCCATCGAGCTGGCGCTCGAGTACGGCTTCATCGACCGCGCGGCACAGATGATCGAGGCATACGCCGAATCGATGCTGGCGAAGACGCGCCACCAGACGCTGGCGCGCTGGATCAAGCAGGTGCCCGAGGACCTGCGCAGTCCCTGGCTGCACTACTGGCTCGGCATGGCCGGCTACGCCAGCGACACCGCCATCGCGCGCGACGCGCTGCTGAAGGCCTACGAGGAGTTCTCGCGCACCGGCAACCAGCAGTACCGCTTCATCGCGCTGAGCATGGTGATCATCTCCTACTCCTTCAACGGGGTGGCGAAGGAATCGCTGAAGGACATGCTGGCGCGCTTCCTCGACGCCGAGCGCGAGTACGCGCTGCTGGCGGACCCGGAGCTGCGCGCGCACCTGGCGCTCGGCATCTACAGCGGGCTGTCGACCACCGACCCGGGCCATGCCGACCTGCCGCTGTGGGAGGAACGCTGCTTCGCCGCGCTGAACGAGCCGGTGAGCCCCGGCATGAAGGTGCGCCTGGCCACCTGGGCCGCCATCCACCTGTTCTTCTCGGGACAGTACCGGCGCATCTCGGCCCTGCGGGCGATGCTGGACGGGCTGGTCGATCTCGGCAGCGTGCCGGCCTACCAGGGCTACCTGGTCTATTTCCTCTACCAGTTCGACGAAGTCGTGCGCGGCGACATGGCCATGCTGGCGACCACCTACGACGCCTGCCAGAAGTCGTCGGAGAACACCGGGTTCCGCAACATGGACGGCCACTACGCGCTGCAGTTCGCCGAAAGCCGCCTGCTGCAGAACGACCTGGAGGGTGCGCGCGCCGTGCTGGCCCGGATCCAGGCGGCGCTGCCGCCCGGGCACTACAACCTCGCCGGGCATTTCCACGTCACCCAGTATTCGCTTGCCCTGCGCGGCGGCGACGCGCGCACCGCGCTGCACGCCGCCATGCGGATCACCGAGGCGGGCCGCGGCTTCGGCAGCGTGCCCTACGAGATGTGGGGGCGCATCGGCGCCAGCACGGCTTCGATGCTGCTCGATCTCCCCGATGCGCCGGACCTGGTCGCCCAGCTGCGCGTGCGCGGCGAACAGGTGCGCTACCCGGCGGCGCTGATCCATGCCGACCTGCTCGACGCCTGGCGGCTGGACAGGGATGGCGAGTCCGCCGCGGCGCTGCCCGTCCTGCAGCGGGCGCTGGCGCGCTGGGACGAGCAAAGCGAGGGCTTCCTGTGGGCGGCCGCGCCGCAGATCCTGCAGCCGCTCTGTGCACTGGCGCTGAGCGAGGACGTGCTGCCGCAGGTGGCGCGCAACATCATCCGTGCCTTCCGCCTCTCGCCGCCGGTCGACGCGCCGGCCGCCTGGCCGTGGCCGCTGACGGTCCGCTGCTTCGGCGCCTTCGAGCTGCGCGTCGGCGGCCAGCCGCTGCCGTCGCGGGGCAAGTCGAAGCATCGCCAGCTCGAACTGGTCAAGCTGGTGGCCGCGCATGCGCCGGCCCCGTTGCCGCTGTCGCGCATCGCCGAGACGTTGTGGCCCGACTCCGAGGGCGACGCGGCGCGGCACGCGCTCGACACGACGCTGTCGCGGCTGCGCAGCACCCTGGGACGCGAAGTGTTCCGCCTTGAGCACGGCGCGCTGGGCCTCGACCGCGAGGTATGCTGGCTCGACACCGCCTTCCTCGAGGACGCGCTGGGCAAGCTCGAGGCGGCGCTGGCCGGCGGCAAGGCGGACGTGCTTCCCGAAACCGAGGACGTGCTCGAGCTCTACCGCGGCGACCTGCTGAGCGGCGAGACGCCGGCCTGGCTGCTGGCGCGGCGCGAGTTCTGGCGCGGCCGCCTGTCGCGCGCCTTCGGCACGGCGGCCCGCAACCTCGCGGCCCTCGGCGACCTGACCGCCGCCGCCCGCCTGCTGGACCGCGCGCTGGCGGCGGATCCCTACTGCGAACCGTTGACCGCGGCGCTGATGGGCGTCTGCCTGGATGCCGGCCGCTACGCGGAAGGCATGGCCGCGTATCGCCGCTACCGGCGCATCGCGCTGTCCACGCTCGGCGCGCCGGTCGCCGCGGAAATCGAGACCCTGGCGCAGCGTCTCCACGCCGCCGCCGTCTGACCCGAGGTTTGTGAGAGGTTTGTGGGCCCATGCTGGCTAGCATGGCCGCGCGCCCTTGGACGAGACTCCCTCATGCAATCCGACGAGATCATCCTCCCCTGTCCGTTCTGCGGTTCTCCCAGGACCCGCCTGAAGCGCCGTGCCGAGGATTACGTGGTCAGGTGCCAATCATGCGGCGGCATCGGGCCGGGGGACCCGCTGGAAGACAGTGCGGTGCAGCGCTGGAACTCGCGTTCCGCGCTGGCTGCCAGCTTCGGTGCGCCGCGGCGCGACGCCGCGAGAACCGCCGAGCCGGCCTGACGTCGCGCCGGCCCGCCGGCGACAGCACACCTATAATGCGCCATCCTTTCCAATGGCATGAAGCCATGAAGACATCATTGCCTGTCAAGTGGGCGGTCGGCAACCTCCTGGCCGCCGCCGGCTGCACGGCGCTCGGTCTCGCCTGCCTGGCGCTCCAGGCGAGCGGCCCTTCGCTGCCGGCGCTGTGGCTGCCGGCGGGCCTCGCGTTTTCCCTGCTCGTCATCGCGGGACCGCGGCTGCTGCCCGGGGTGTGGCTGGGGCAGGCTGCGGC